>CAYTLQ010000111.1:0-46523 GCA_964438715.1 uncultured Ignavibacteriaceae bacterium | reverse complement strand
AAATTAATTTATACTTCTACCGATCTTGTCTATGCAGGCTACCGAGGCTCCCTGCTTACTGAAACGGCAAAACTTGTACCGGCTTCTCTCTATGCAGAAACAAAGTTATTGGGTGAAAGAAAAGTTCTGAAATTTTGCGAAAACTATATCATTCTCCGCACGGCATTAATGTACGGGATACCGAAAGGACATACCGGTACATTTTTTTACGAAATGCTGCGCAACCTTCGTAATGGTAATAAGGTGAACTTATTTACCGATCAGTATCGCTCACCTCTTTCACTTGCAGACGCGGCAAAAATTATTTCAGGACTCTTAATCCCTGAAATCCGAAATGAGATTATTAATTTTGGAGGACCGGAGAGGATCAGTCGTTATGATTTTGGCAAACTTACATGTAAGATTTTCGGAATGGATGAATCGCTATTAAACCCGATAACAATGGAACAGGTACCGCAGGTAATTCCTGTTGCAGATGTTTCGATGGATATAAGCAAATTACAAAAACTGGGGCTTGCCCCCTCTCCGCTGGAGGAGGCAATTGCATTTTACAAAAATTTCTTTTGAGCCAATTTTTTAAAGATTATCCGGGTTTATTCCTCCCCCTTCACCAACCTGAAGAGCTTTTCCCCAATGGTATAATTTTCCTGAATACCGCCAAATAATTCCGAATATTTTCCAAATGCAAATACTCCCACCATACCGGCTGTATGTTCTTTATTAACAAATGCGAGTTTCATTTCAGAACCATCACTCTTGCCATCAACAATAGCTGTACCACCTGTTTCATGATCAGCAGTAACTACAACCAGTGTATTACCATCCTTTTTTGCAAAATTAATAGCTTCGGTAATCGCAGTATTGAAATCGTTTAACTCTGCAAATAAATATTTTTCATCATTTACATGGCATGCCCAGTCAATCTGGGACCCTTCAATGAGAAGGAAAAACGGTTCATCGCCATTAGACAATAATGAAAGGGATTTCTTAACAACCTGCCCTAAGGTATAATTCCGTTCGTCGGCTCGTGGAATTCCTTCTTCACCGCAAAGGGCAATAACAGGAGTTTTAACATCTGAACTAATGAAAGAAGTTAAATCATTAAAGTATGAATATCCGTCATCAGACATTTTCTGCAGTACTGTTCTCCCGTCTGAAAGTGAGGAAGAATCCACAGCGTTAAAAAATTTTTTTCCTCCGCCGGCAAGTACATCCCACTCAGTTTCCCGTATCTGTCTGGCAATTTCGTATTCCATAGATCGATGAGGAACATGAGAAATAAATGAGGCGGGAGTTGCATTTGTTAAGGAGCTTGTTACCACCACTCCTGTACGATAGCCCTGTTTTTCAGCTAATTCCATTACTGTTTCAACAGGCTCTTTTTTTGTATTTACACCAATGTATTTATTGTTCGTCCTCTGAGCAATTGAATAGGCAGATGCACCGGCCGCAGATTCAGTAATAAGATTATCAGCCGAACAGGTAACTGAGAATCCCGTTGTTGTAAAGAGTCGGAAAGGACTATCTTTAAACTTCAGAACAGAAGCGGTAACCTGTTGAATACCCATGCCATCGCCAATAATAAAAATAATATTTACCGGTTTAGGTTTTTCGCCGGCAAATGCATGGCAAAGAAACAAAACCCCTGCTACCAGAACTGATAACACCCGCATCAAACAACAACCTCATCATTTACATGAGTAAGCCATCCATATTTATCGGCGACTTTTCCGGATTGAATGCCGCTCATTGTAACGAATAGTCGCTGAGCTATGGGACCGATTTCGCCACCGTTGAGGAGCATTCTTTTGTCCTTAAATTTTAATTCAGCAACTGCAGATATAACCGATGCTGTGCCAGTGCCGAATACATCCACAACTTCACCTTTGTCGTAGCGATTGATAAACTCTTCTACCGAAATAAGCCGTTCGTTTACCGTATATCCCCAATCACGAAGTACTTGCAAAACCGACATACGGGTTATGCCCGGCAAAATTCCGCCGGTGAGTTTTGGTGTAACAATCTCATCCTGAAAAGCAATAAAAATATTCATTGTGCCAACTTCTTCAATATATTTCAGTTCAACAGCATCAAGCCAAAGAACCTGGGTATATCCCTGTTTTTTTGCCATTTCTGCGCCTAAAAGACTTGCCGCATAGTTACCTGGTGTTTTACACTCACCCATTCCTTTTCGAACAGCACGCACATAGTCATCCTGTATAAGGATTTTTACCGGTTTGAAACCTTCGGGATAATATGCTCCAACCGGAGAGAGCAATATGACAAATTTGTAACTCTGCGATGGCTTTACCCCAAGTACGGAATCCATACCTATCATAAATGGACGAATGTAGAGCGATTCGCCCTGTTTTGTAGGTATCCAGTCTCGTTCAATATTCACCAGTTCCTTCATTATTTCTATAACCGATGGAATATCTATTTCGGGCATGCAGAGCCTGCGGGCAGAATTATTAAGTCTTTGCAAGTGCTTATCAGGACGGAAAATTACTACTTCATCATTTACCTGACGAAATGCTTTGAGTCCCTCGAAGAGCGCCTGACCATAATGTATAAACATTGCAGCGGGGTGTATGCTGAAATTACTCAATGGTTTAATTGTCTTATTCGTCCAGCCATCGCCGGGGATATAATCCATTTCAAATATGTGATCAGTAAAAATAAGTCCAAATCCTAATGAATCGGGAAGAACCACTTTTTCAGTTCGTGGTTTCAGCTCAAGTTTTAAATCCTTCATGTGAGGCCTTTTTATGGAATTTTGAAAGAATATTATATGAATTTTAAGAAAATTCCGGCAGATAAAAAAAGCCCGGCGGAGGGCTTGCCGGGCGTGGGGATGATTCACTAAGTGGGGTAACTTAACGAACCGCTCAAAAATACAAATAAATTATTGTCTTAATCAATCTGTTTATACAAAAATTTACTCTTACCCCGAAATTTCGGTGCGATGAGTCACACACCCCCGGGATTTTTCAATACTTACATTTCTCAACGGTTTAATGTATTTTAGTAATTTGAATTAATAAAAGAAATACTATGCGGAAGAATATTTTCATTATTGCTTTATTTACCTTGCTGTTTTCACAATGCAGTATTTATAAAACCTATGTTAATCTTTCGCGATTACAATTTAAACTTAATGGCGTTGCTGATATTACTCTTGCAGGTGTTTCGTTAAGCGGGAAAACCCGTTTATCCGATTTCTCCCCACTTGAGATTGCCTCAATCAGTTCTAAAGTTCTGAAGGGCAGTTTGCCAATTAGTTTTACTCTTAATGTTGATGCTCTCAATCCTAATGACGGGACAGGCGGATACCAAAGAACAGATGCCCAGTTGAAAGCATTTCCATATAGATTTGTTATAGACAATAAAGAACTTTTCAGCGGTGATATCGGATCGCCGGTTGATGTACCGGGTACCGGTGAGTCTGTTACAATTCCGCTCATGATTCAATTTGATCTGGTACAAAACTTTAAGAATCAGGGGTACGAGAGTCTTATAAATCTTGCTCTTCGTTTTGCCGGAATCGGCTCCGGTACATCAGAGATAAATTTATTCGCCAAACCGGTTGTCAGTACATTCCTTGGAGATATCAGCTACCCTGCTGAAATTAAAATTGATGATAAGGTTTTTACAAGCAAATAATTAATCTAATATAAAGGGTCGAAGTACAAATTATGGTAAAAGCAGAAAAAGTTACCCTGGGAATTGACCTTGGGGGTACGAATATAAAAGCAGGCTTAGTTTCCTCAGATGCAAAAATAATTCAGAAAGTGTCGGTAGAGTCGAAAGCGGCTGAGGGACCCGATGCGGTAATTAAACAAATTGGGAAAGCAATTAAAAAACTCAGTAAAGACGGAATCAAAATTAGCGGTATTGGAATCGGGGCGCCGGGTGTTGTCTCAGTAAAAAAAGGCACAGTAGAAAATCCGCCGAATCTTCCGGGTTGGGGTAAAGTACACCTGGGAAAAATTCTCGAACGCGAATTTGATATGCCGGTGTTCGTGGAAAATGATGCAAATGCCGCCGCAATAGGTGAAATGATTTATGGCGCCGGAAAAAACTTTAACTCCTTTGTTATGATTACACTCGGCACTGGAGTTGGCGGTGGTATTATAATGAAAAGGAAAATTTATCGGGGCGATCATGGCGCCGCCGGTGAAATAGGACATATCACTATTGATTTTAACGGACCAAGATGTAATTGCGGTTCGTATGGATGCATTGAAGCATACGCAGGTAACCATTACCTTATTGAGCGTGTATCTGCTGAACTTGGCAAACATTCTTCAAGCAAAATTTTTGCCCTAACGGACTATGACCTCTCCCGACTTACGCCAAAAGTTATATGTGATGCTGCCGAACTCGAAGATGAATATGCCCGCTCTATTATTATTGACCTTGGCCAAAAAGTCGGTTTTGCTTTAGCTTCTGTATGTAATCTGCTGGATATAGGAATTATCATTATTGGCGGCGGTGTTGCAGGGTTTGGCAGACTTCTTTTTGAAAATATAGAAACTGCTATGAAAAGTCGCGTACTTGTTTCTTTAAAAGAACAGGTTGCCGTCATTCCTGCGGCATTGCAAAATGAGGCTGGTATCCTTGGCGCATCTGCTTTGGTGCATTATTCAAAATGAAATCATCCGATAAGAGGACAATTGTTTCCGCTATATTCGGTGCACTTGCTGTTGCTCTTGGTGCTTTCGGCGCTCACGGATTAAAATCGTTTGTAACGCCTGACTTGCTTGAAACATATCGTACCGGGGTGTTTTATCATCTTACACACTCCATTGTACTTTTTATGCTGAGCCAATCCCCGAACAAATTTGGTTCTTTTATTTTCACTCTTTTTTGCTTCGGGATTGTGCTCTTTTCTTTTTCTCTTTATCTCTATGTAGTAACGGGACTTCGGTTTTTGGTTTACTTTACTCCTGTGGGTGGCATTGCACTAATTGCCGGATGGTTATCGGTAATTATTACAGTAATAAAAAACAAAAATCTAACTTCTCCCAATAATTAACTGAAGTATGTCGCACACTTCGTTAAGATTTAGTGCAACATAATCGGGTTTCTGTACCGATGTTTCCAGATCACTTTTACCGGTTTTCCCTGTAAGTATGAGAATACCTGTTCCCTGAATTTTTTTTGCAGGGATAATATCGGTTGCAATATCATCACCTAACATTATAAACGGAGTGGTACGGGCAAGACCTAATCTCATCAATGCTTCCTGAAAATATGCTTTTCCCGGCTTACCTATCAGTTCCGCTTCTTTCCCTGATGCATATTCAATTCCTGCAATATAGGCTCCTGCATCAAGAACAGGGGTCTTTCCATCCGGCATCCAGTATTTATTCTTATGTAGTGCAACCAGACGGGCGCCATTAAGTACTAAGGTAAAAATATGGTTCATTATTTCAGCATTCCATCTACTGCCTATATCACCTACAATAACCACATCGGGAGTATCTGAATAAAATTCTGAAAAGTACTTCTGCATTTCTTCATTACAATAAACCTGTGCGGTATAACGATGATAATGAAGAAACTGCAAAGCCGAATCAATGGTTGTCATTGCAGGAATATCAGCAGGTAACCCATTTTCCCGTAAAAATGAAATGATATCCTCTCCCCGCCGTAATGTTGAATTACTGAGTATCATTGCAGGCACTTTTCTCTCTAACAGGAAATTGAGAAATGTATCTGCACCTGGGGCAGGTAGGTTACCTATTCTTACTACGCCATCAAAATCAATTAACAGAGGATTCATGTACATCTCATAGTATAGTGAAATATAATAAAAAAGCCCTCCGGTTATAACGGGAGGGCTGTAAGAGAATTTGTAAATATTTTAAGCTCTTACAAGAACAGGTACTTTTATTTTTACAAGTTCATAAATCCCAAAAAGAGTGCCTGCATAGAAAAGATCACCAAGGAGATTATAATGAAAAAAAGGCACAGCGGCAACATAACATGCAATGAGTCCTTCAAATGTCTTTGGATACATCTGCCCTGCCAACCACACATGGAAGTTAGTGAGAACAAAGAAAAGTACAGATGACATTACCGAGCCGAGAACAATGGTACTTAGCGTCTTCTGGCGACTCATCATTATACCAATACCGACAATTAATCCGAAACTCACATATACCGATAACATACCGGCGTGAAATCCAATAACAGCATCGGAAATCAGCATTGCCGCAAATGTTACAATAAATGCCCACTCTTTCCTTTCAAATCGTGCTCCTCCAAAAAGCGCCATTGCCCCAATTGCCGTAAAATTTGGATAGTGGGGAACCAATCTGGTAAATGCGGCGCCAAGTATTAATAACGATAAAAATAAAAAACGGTTACTGCGAATCATTTCCTTCATCTCTTTCTCCTCAATGTAGCAATCGAATTGTTACTCAATTAATTAATAAATTTACAAAAATTTGACTTTAGAAAAACATATAAAATTCATATCAGTTTTTACAAACGGTATGAAGTTACTCAAGACCAAGCTGAACGCCGAAATACATTCCAAATCGGGGAGAAGCATAGCCCAGAATATCTTCCCGTTTTCTGTCTAAAATATTTTCAATGCGCAAATATGCTCTTGCAAAATCCTTATAATCATAAACCGTAGAAAAATTCCATTGAAGATCATCCCGCAGGGTAACCCTTTTAACAGGGAATGAAGAAAAATCTTTATCCTCTTTTGTTCCGGTATAAATTAAGTCTATACCAAGAGAAAGACCGGTGATGATGTTATACGAAATTGAAAGAACTGCCTTATCGCGCGGGCGCCGTATCAATGGTTTATCATAATCGGCCGAACCGGTACTTTTATCTTTTGAATAGGTAATGGTATAATGTAATTTAAAGACCGCATTCTGCAAGAGTTTAATGTTTGTGTACAACTCCCAACCCTTTGATTCAGCTGAATTAATATTTATCGTTTTAAAGGTTACTGGATCAAATCCGAATAAGTCCTTGTAATCTGCCGAAAAATATGTTACCCCTGCAATTAATAAATCGCCAATAATTCCCTGATCAAACCCTGCATCCCAGGAAACCGATCGCTCCGGCTTTAAGTCCTGATTACCATACGCAGGATCGAATAAATTAAAAAGTGACGGAGTTTTAAATCCTGTTCCGTAAGTGAATCGGATTTTTGTTTTGGACTGTTCATAGTAATAGGCAGGCGCAATTCGATAGGTAAACTTACCTCCGAATCTGTCATGGTTATCGTAGCGTACCCCTGTTGTAACAAAAAAATTATTATGTGGATTTCCTCTGTACTGTAAAAACAGTCCGGTTGTTGTTGCTTTTTTATTTGGAAAACTTGAAACACTGTTCCAGAACGGAGAAGTGTAAATATATTCAGAAACTGCCCGATCTGTTTCTGTTTCAACACCTGCACTGAGAGAATTCTGCTGATTAAAATGATAATGCCCGAGTAACTCAAGCTTCATTCTGTTGCCATCGTAAATACTGCTGGAAGATGCTGAATTGTTCACTGTTTCATCAAAAGAATACTTTCTTACATTTCTCAGATACGAAGCAAGGAAACCAACTTCAACCTTTTTCGTTTTCCAGTCTGTCTGTAACTTATAAACAAATTCCTCTGTGCCGTAGATATATGTCGAATCATCACCAAATTTACCTCCAAACTGGTCAAATTCAGAGCGTGCTTTTGAATATCGGACGGAAGCTCCTGCGGAGAATTCATTATTTATTGGATATTGAAGATTAATAAATGAGTTCCAGTTTTTATTTCCGTCTTTTTCAAAATTACCATAATCTTCCGAGGCAGAGGAGAAGCCTTCTGTTTCGCTTCTCTGAACAGAAAGTACATAGGCTAATTTTCCCGCACTCCCCTTATAGCCAATATGGTTTTTGTAAGTTTTATATTTTCCCGCTTCGGCAGAAAGGAAAAGTTGAGACGAGGCATCGGGTTTTTTTGTTATTATGTTCACAACTCCCGCAACAGCATCAGAACCGTACAGGGCGCTTTGCGGGCCACGCAGAATTTCTACTCTCTCAATAAAGTTTACCGGAAGATTGGCAAAATCATAAACCCCTGTAACATCGTTGGGCATGTTCATCTCAACGCCGTCAATCAGCACAAGAACATGTCCGGTATTTGAGCCGCGTATAATCATATTTGTAAGTTTACCATATCCCCCCTGATTAATTACCTCAACGCCGATTTCTGACTTAAACGCATCTGCAAGAAGGCTGATACCTTTTTCCCGGATTTCATCACCATCAATAACCGTTACCGATCCGGCAACCTCATGCATAGGAGCGGGTAGTTTATTTGCCGAGATAATAATCTCATCGAAGTACTGATAAGTCGGTAAGCTATCCCTGTTCTGTGCAGTTACAATTACCGAAATACAAAGCAATGCGCAAACGCGCCAAAATGAAAAAGAATACATAAGAAGTTACTCCTTTAAAAAGTGAATAAGTAACTTCGGGGATGGATGAGCGTGCAAAATGAAGTGCATAAACTCAACCTTTTCCGCGAAGGTTTGTTTGTTTATTCACGGCAGGTCTCCTGGCTTGAGCAACAGCGGGCGCCTTCCCACCCTTTCGGGCAGTGGCAATTGCCTGCTTTCTACACTCTTACAGTTGCGCGACAGCTCCGGATTTTCACCGGATTCCCTATTATTTTCCTTTTAAGGAAACACCGTAAATTTTTGAGTTACAAAAGCAATATAATAATTTTTTTTGAGAAGATTGAACTTAGCAAAACATGATTGACAAAAATTCAATGCGATTAACATGAAATTTTGGAGGCAAATGTTACAATGTAGAGTTTCTGCTGTAAAATTTTTCGGCTCCTCGATTTCTTTCATCGCTCATTATTGGTTTCAAAAAAACATTCCTTAAAGAGATTTTCACATTACAGCTTTTAATACTAAGATGTAATTAATTTATTTTAATGATGCAAGCTCTTTATTGGGCATTGAAATAAATCATAAATTCCCGATAAAAGCTTTGGTGGAATAAATCCGTAGATAGAAAGAGGCGATATCTGAGTAAGTTTGGTTTTTTGATTTTTCTAAATACTCCTGTGAATGGTATGTCTTGTTTCCCCTCTTCGGATTTAGTTTTAATTCTTGTTTTTTGTGCTAAATTTTTTAACAACTCTAAATTATCCGGCGAACTTTTTTACAATAATTTCATCAGAACAATAATTTTAACTTTGCCGGATTTTTTTTGTTAAGATATTTTGCTGTTTAAAGTGTGACTCTTTTGTTATTGTACATCACAAATAATTTTACTTGAATACAAAGTTTACATTTGCTCCTCTACTCCTAACATTTTTCTCAACTGCAAACGCAAATCAGGTTCAACCATAACAACAAATATATCATCCTCTGCTATAACGCGCTCAGGTTCCGGATTAAACGCCCACTCGCCATCCGTGCGGATAGCAAGCAAAAGAGCCTTTCGAAAATTTCTGATTCCGGTATCTTCGACGGTTTTGCCAATATAACGCGGATGTATTTTTACTTCTTCTACACGAAGGTTTGTTTCACGGTCTCTCAGCATTGTGTCAAGGAACGATACTACCGTTGGCCGAATCATCTCCGAGACAATTCTCAGGCTTCCGATTTGTATAGGCATAACTACCGAATCAGCGCCAACCTTTCGCATTTTATCGTAGTGCTGTTGGTCGCGGCATTTGGCAACTACCCGTACATTTGGATTCAATTGCT
Organism: uncultured Ignavibacteriaceae bacterium; assembly: GCA_964438715.1. Classification (GTDB taxonomy): domain Bacteria; phylum Bacteroidota; class Ignavibacteria; order Ignavibacteriales; family Ignavibacteriaceae; genus CAYTLQ01. Next base: position 36,789 of record CAYTLQ010000111.1, on the reverse strand, counting down.
TCGCGGTCAGAGTTATAACAAGATTATAATTATCATCGCCCGTCACAGCGAAAACACCCTTTGCTTTCATTATTCCGGCTTTTTCTAGAACCGGAGCGTCAGTAGCATCCCCTTTTATAAAAAGTACACTTTCCTTGAGTGTTGTTGGTTCCGATTTATCTATTATACAGAATATCCGCTTCGTTGAACTCAGTTCATTTGCGATCTGATATCCAATATCGCCGCTTCCACAAATAATGTAATGTCCTTTCATATTCCGTAAAACTCTCTCTGATTTTTTTATGTAGAACAGTCTTTTGAGGTCTCCGCTTACAATGATAGCCGTAAAATTTGTGAGCAGGAAGGTAAAAGCGCCAATGCCGGCAAGGGCTATCAACATTGTGTAAAGTCTTCCATGTGGCATTTTGCCTACCTCTACAATCTCCCCATAGCCTATTGTTGTTACTGTTATGAATGTCATGTACAGTGAATCCACCCATGAGGCGGAACCACGACTTAATGCATGAAATCCGGCCGTACCGGCAATCATCACAACCAAAAGAACTACTACTGCCGGATATAACGGTCTGAAAATTTTATGAAATGAGTCCACAATCCTTAACAATTAATTCGGAAATATACTAAAATATCAGCCGTTACCTGATTATCCTGCACTCCGGGTTTACAACATTTCGGGAATTGTAAATCCTCCGGATAGATTACAAGAGCTAAGTCCATCCGTTAGGGAATCCGTTGGCTAACGGACTAACGGATTAACAATCCGGAGGATTTGCAATCCGTTAGGGAACGGATCTTCAATCCAAATGTATCTCTGACATTAAACCTGAAGGGTTGAAATTATTGTAGAATAATCGTCAAGTACCCAAACAAAACCCTGAAAGGGTGATATAATAGTGGCATCGTCCGTTAGTCCGTTAGCTAACGGATCTTCTGACGAAATTGAACTATGATAACAACTCAATTATTTAATTATGTCATCCCTTCAGGATTTTTATTTGGTGTTGCGTATATCTGCGCTATAAATATTACATCCCCTCGGGATTGGTATTTGATGTTTGGCATACGCCAGCTATATAATTTGTCTTATCGCAGGATTGATTTTTTTTAGAACAAACGAATGTTTCTGTGTCATTAAACCTGAAGGGTTGAAATTATTATAGAATATTCGTTAAATACCCAAATAAAACCCTGAAAGGGTGATATAATTTTGTCATCGACCGTTAGTCCGTTAGCTAACGGACCAACGGATCCCCTGACGAAATTGAACTATGATAACAACTCAATTACTTAATTATGTCATCCCTTCAGGATTTTTATTTGGTGTTGCGTATATCTGCGCTATAAATATTACATCCCTTCAGGATTGATATTTGATGCCTGGCATACGCCTGCTATATAATTTGTCTTATCTCAGGATTGATTTTTTTAGAACGAACAAATGTTTCTGTGTCATTAAACCTGAAGGGTTGAAATTATTAAAGAATTTTCGTTAAATACCAAAATAGAACCCTGAAAGGGTGATATAATAGTGGCATCGTCCGTTAGTCAGTTAGCTAACGGATCTTCGATCCGGAGGATTTTCAATCCGTTAGGGAACGGATCTTCGATCCAGAGGATCTCCGATCCGGAGGATCTTCGATCCGGAGGATCTTCGATTTGTGATTAGATCAGTTTATTTTCGACCATTTTGTCATACACCCTGCACTCCCCCGTTTTTACAGAATTTTCGGAAATTTAGTTGCAGGTATTAGCGAAGTAAAAGCATTTTTTTCGTGAGTGAATTTGTACCTGCTTTTAACTGATAGAAGTAAACACCGGAGCTAAGTGACTCTGCATTAAAATCCACGCTATAATTGCCGGGGCTTTTTACCTCATTAACAAGCACTGCCACTTCTCTACCGAGGATATCAAATATTCTCAATAAAACCGCTTCCTGAGATACTGTGGCGGGAACTGAATATTCTATTTTCGTATCAGGATTAAACGGATTTGGAAAGTTTTGACTGAGTTGATACGCCTCCGTTAATGCTCCTTTACCGGTTTCTTCCTCAACCGATGTAATAACCACATTGGGAGATTTCTTCCTGTTTAACATAATCATCACGGCATCCGCCAAAAGGTATTTGCCTTGTTCAACAAGTGTATTATCCACAGTTACTACCTTTTGTCTTCCGGTAGCTGAATATATACTTCCGATTTTTACCCAGCCCGAATTTGCCGAATTTCTCTGGTCAACGATTACTGTAGTTGAATCGTTTACTGAGTATAATGTATAACGGGCATTTTGTGTAAAACTCGTACTGGGAACAAGATAAACATAAACATCGTACCACGCCTGATAAGAAAAATCTGCGTAATAACTGAATGAGGCATCTGCAGTGTCGTTGGTCCAGAATATATTAGGATTATAACCTTGTACCGGAACTTTTATCCAGTTACCGGATTTTGAAACAAAGAAACTGTCATCTTCATTAACTATTGTTGCTTTTGGTCTCCATACATTGCCATAACGATATGGTAACAAAGCAGGAGTATTATAATGAACTTTCTTTAAAGTATCGCCAAGTAAACTATTGTCAGCAGGAAATGCTTCATAAAAGAAAAAACTTTCTCCTTTTGCGCCCTTTTGACGATTGGAAGTTACTGACTGTAACAGAAATGATGGACTAATTATATAACTGCCGGCTTTTGTTAATACACCGGGAAAGAAAATGTGTTTTTTTGAAGCTGGGACATAACTCCATGCAATATTCAGTTCATTGTTGTACGAAGCTAAATCATATCGGTACAATTGTGGAATGTAGTTATCCACTATACCGGAGTCCACCCATGTTTTTGCATCCTGCAAATAATTATCGTAACCCCAGGGATAATTGCTCGGTGCGACTGAGACAATAAGATTTGTATCTCTTAGTTTTACTGAATCACGCAGACGCCATAAAAACTGATTAAGTTTATTTGCTCTCCATCTCTTCCAACCGGAATCATAATAATTTGCGGGAGGATTCGCCCCATTATTCTCAGCGGCATAAATAGCCTTTGTTGTTGAGTCATATCCCGCCTCAATCGGCATTGCCGGCAATCTGTCATCTCCCTGAACTCCATCAACATCATAATTGTCAATTACTTCTGTTATCAGAGAGAGCATAAAATCCTGTACCTGGGGATTTGTACCCGCCATCCAGTCAAATCCGTTTTTTACAACTAATTGACCGGAGCTATTTTTTGCCGCCCATGAAGGAAAAGCAGTTATTATATGTCCACCATTAGCAGAATAGGAAGACGCAAAACCAAACTCAAACCATGGAATTACTTCCAGCCCAGCGCGATGAGCCTCTAAGACAATTTTTTTTAATGGATCTCTCCCCGTAAAATTCGGCCAGATTGGTTTACCAAACAGATTATTCATAACGGTACTTGGATAAAGTGTGTATCCTTTATTCCAGACAACAGGAAAAATAACATTGAATCCCCGCTCGGCGAGATAATTTACTGCATCTCGAATGGCATTATCAGTAAAAAGAACATAGCTGTCAACATTGGTTATCCAAACAGCTCGCATCTCTTGTTTTTGCTGAGCTGTTATTCCAAGAGTTAAAAAAAATAGTAAGGTAAGGGTTGCTGACAGCGCTCGCATGGACACCTGATATTTTTTATTTATGCTTACTAAGATAATGAATGCTGATTTTATTTCAACCGTAAGAATTGGTACTTAATAAAAAAGCCCCGTAAACGGGGCTTTACATCACCATCAAATCAGAACCTGTTCATCAACTTCCTTTTATAACAATATCTCCTGCTGTAGTTGTGCATTTCACGCGCGAGCCACCGCCGTTCAATTCAGCATCTAATTTCATTTTCGAAGTTTTCTGAATTTTCGACATGGATAGATTACAATCAATATTTCCTCCGGCAGTGGTGAGATGCACATCGGCTTTAAAGTCCTGCGGTACCATTAAACGAATATCTCCGCCGGTCGATGTAAGATTCATTCCTTTATTTTCACCTTTATAAGTTAAGCCAACATCGCCACCTGAAGAACTTGCGGTTATCTCACCATTCTCAACTTTTAAATCAATATCTCCTCCGCTGGTTGAAACATTAACTTCTCCGTTTTTCGATGAGACTTTAATATCACCTCCTGAAGTTGATACTTTAAGTGGACCTTCAAAACCTGAAATATCGATATCGCCGCCGGAGGTGCTTCCCTTCAACTCTCCATAAGAATCTTTCACTTTAATATCGCCTCCGGAGGTTGCCATCTTTAAATTGCCATTGAGTGAAACAATGGCGATATCACCTCCTGAAGTACTCAAATCTGTATTAAAATTTTTTGGCGCTTTTACCTCAATACGCAAGCTGTTAGAGCCCCAATCAAAGGCGTTGCTTATCCAGTCCCCTTTTCTCTTTATTGATACAAGCACTCCATATTCGGTTTTTTCGTATTTGAACTCAAGTTTTTCCAATAACGCTTCTCTACCGTAAGTTCTTATTGCAACTTCATTTTTATCCCAGCTTGCCACATACACATCAGCGCCGGGAGCTTCTACCTTTAATTTTTCTCCTCCCGCAACAGGAAAATTTTTCTCATGTAACAGGTTTTTTTCATCTGCATACGATTCAAAGGCAAGCGCTATCAAAGCCACAATCACTATTAACTGTATTCTGGCAAGTAAAGTATTTTGAAGTTTCATTTTTATTTTCCTTTTTTGTGAATGTCTGTACTTTAGACTCAGTAATTGTGAAAATGGTTACTATCATTTTGTATTTTCAGGAGCAATTTGTTTACTCTTTAACGAAATTTTTCGGTAATTAGGTTAAGTGGTTTCTAATTAGGTTAAGCGGAGGAAAGAGAAGATTGAAAAAATCAGTTTCCTGTATGCTTGTTTGCAAGCTCAGCGGCAATTTTACCGGAAAGTAATACTAGAGGAATTCCCCCTCCGGGATGTGCACTGCCGCCACAAAAATATAATCCCTTAACTTCTTTAGACCTGTTGCGTTGACGCAAAAATGCGGCTCTTCTGTCGTTAGAAGATATGCCATAAAGACTGCCGTACATGCTTGAAGTTTGTTTTTCTATATCAGGAGGAGTCAGTACCTTTTCAAATACAATCGACTGCGAGATATCGACAGATAACATTGTATTTATCTTATGCAGAATTATATCGCGCGTTCTGGCTCTTTCCTTTTGCCAATCCTGTCCGGCATCAGCAGGCGCATTTATCATAACATACCAGTTTTCTGCTCCTTCAGGTGCATCACTTCGGTTAAAATGCGAGGATATATAAATATATACTGTTGGATCCTCTGGACATTTTTTCTCTATAAACAATTCATCAAATTCCTTTTTATAGTCGGAGGAAAAGAGAATATTATGTATTCCGGTTTTTTTATAACTGCCCGTTACCCCCCAATAAAACACAAGCGCAGAAGATGAAGGTTCAGATTTCATAGCGGTTTTAGCATCTTTTCCGGTTTTTCCTTGTAATAAATATCTATAAGCTGATTTCACATCCGCATTAATAATAACACAGTCATATTCTATTTCTTTTCCGTTAACCTGTATATATTTTACCTGATCACCGGTTGCAAGAACTCTCTCCACCTCAGTGTTAAAATAAAATTTTATTCCATGTTCTTCGGCTAACTTGTGAATTGCTAATGGAATTGCCTCGATACCGCCGTCAACAATAAATCCCCCCATGTTATATTCAACATGTTGTATAATATTCAGTGTTGCAGGTGCGCGATAAGGACTTGAGCCGTTGTAAGTTGCATATCTGTTAAAAAGCTGTACCAGATAAGGGCTTTTAAAGAAAGACCTGTTCGCTTTATCCATAGTACGAAACGGATCAATCGAAAAAATTGCAGAAAGTGTCTTGAATGCTTTTTGAGAGAGCAAAACATCTTTTTCCCGAAAGGCTGAAAATAAAAATAAAGGAGCGGCGGTGTTGTATATTTTCCTGCAATGCTCCAGATAGCGTAAAACATTTTCCCGTTTCTCGCCGGTTTTCTTTTCTACTTCTTCTGCGAATAAATCAGGATTATTATATGCCGTGATATGCTTACCATCCGGATAAAAGTATTCACATAGTATTTCAGGTTTTCGCAATTTCAAATAATCGTGAATATTTCTGCCCGCATTACGAAACAACTCTTCCAGAATAAATGGCATCGTAAGTAAGGAGGGACCTGCATCAAAGCGGAAACCATTTCCACGAACACTGCCGGCTTTTCCGCCCGGATATGAATTCTTTTCAAAAACATCAACGGAAAAGCCTGCAGTACGGAGATATAGCGCCGCTGAAAGACCCCCCAGTCCTGCACCAATAACTGCCGCTTTTCGCTCAGCCATTTTTACTCCTTTGGAACTTTTCCTTTACAAAATCATATACAAAGACCCATAGTGTTATCATGGAAAACGAGTAGAGAAAATCTTCAATTGGTATGGTCAGAAATCTTTTACCGAAAATTGCAGAATCGGAATACCATACTACCGGTATTACGGTAAGCCAATAGTTTACCAGCAAAAATGGAATAAATGAGAACGCAAGAAATATGTAAAAATTACGGGAATGCCTTAATCTATTGGGAACCACTGCTAACAGTATCAACGAAACCGCACTAAACACTGATACTGTTGCCGTGTAATACTGTTCTTTAAATATTCCGGCAAGTACTATCAGCAAAAAAGCGAAAACGAAAAAAACTAGATTTGGTACAGCAACTTTTTTTTCCGGCAGATACACATGAGCCACTTCAAATAAAAAAATCGTGCTGTAAGGTACAGTAATAAAAAATAATATTTCTTCTAAAGGTAAATGAAATAACTTCAGTCCGTTGATATATTCTGCCGAAAAACCCCAATCACCCCGTTGAGTCGCATAGCTATCCCAAATAATAAATAAGGGACTTATCACCGAGATTGATATCAGATAGTATGGTAATTTGTTGATAAAGCGGATTTGTTTTTCGAAAGAAAAAATAAGGGGAAATAAAATGATGAGAATGTTAATTAGAAGATATAAACTCACTGCACTTTAGTAACCTTCATTAATTTTTCTAGCTCTTTTTCCTGTTTATCGTTCAGCCTCCCTGATTCAATCAAAAAAGAAATAATACCCTGATAAATATTTGCCGGTAAATCGTGTTCAGAATGAGAGACCAAAAGTGAATAAATAACATTCAGATCCTGGCTTCGCTCTTTTGAATACCCGAGAATGGAGGGTATATGGTGTAGTACAGAAAAACGGAGGAATCGAAGTTCCAGATCTTTTGGGTTTCGCATTATAACTATAGAAAGTGTATCAAGTCCTTCGCGGAGTTTAGATAATTTAGTAAAAGGATTGAAAGCATGTTTCCCCTCAAGAGTTAGCGCAGAGCCATAATAACCAAGATAAAAGTCATGGAGATCATCATCACCATGTTTCATACCGTCAGATGTTTTTTGCAATAGTTGTTTATTTTTCGCCTCATCTTCAATACTCTCATAGAACAATGTACGGATGAATTCTTTTGACTGAATAACTGATGAAGATTTTTGAGAGTAAGTAAACTGAGCAGTAAAGAAAAAACAGAAAAAAAACAGCAATAAGGGTTTCATTAACAGGTTTTAAGAACTTTCACTTCAATTATTGACTGCAATAATAATGCTAATTTTTTGAAATTTGAAACCCGAATTCTTTTGCTGAGGAGTTTTTCTACTCTGCTTCTTTTAATTTTCTCAAAGAGATTAAGATAATAAAGGTACGCTGAATAAACACCCAGGCGCACACCCGCAGGTAATTTTTTTATACCTTCGTAAGCACTGCGAAATTCTGCATCAATGGTTTTCTCTAAAAGCATTTTCCCGTTTTCATCGATATCGGACTGCTTGTCCACATCAGGAAGATAAATTCTGCCACGCTCATCGAGATCGGCTTTCATGTCACGGAGGAAATTTACTTTCTGAAACGCAGAACCGAGCGCTTTCGCAGGCATCAGAAGTTCATCAAATTTTTCCTGACTGCCGTGAACAAAAACTTTCAGGCACATTAATCCTACTACCTCAGCAGAGCCATAAATATATTTATTATATTCATTGGTTTTATAGGAGCTGTTATAAAGGTCCATCTCCATACTGTCAAGGAACGCGTCGATATGGGCTTTATCAATATTAAATTCCCGAACGGTTTTCTGAAAGGCATGTATAACAGGATTTAAAGATATACCGTCACGAAGAGCATCTTCGGTTTCCTGACGAAACTGAGCAAGTAGTTTTTTTCTATCATAATCATGAAATGTATCGACGATTTCATCTGCAAGACGCACGAAACCATAAATGGCATAAATAGGATCTCTGTATTCACGGGCAAACGCCATTATGCCGAGGCTGAAAGATGTACTATATTCGTGCGTGAATGCCTTACTTGTAAGGAAACTGGTTTTATGAAAAAGTTCCATAGTCCTGCTCTATTCTTTCCGTTACTAATTTTGAACTGATGATAACCATCGGTAAGCCGGTACCGGGAGTGGTTGAGGCACCAACATAATATAAATTTTTGAAATACTCGTCTTTATTCTTTGGTCTGAATGCGCCTACTTGTAACATTCCATGTGCGAGTCCAAGTCCGGAGCCTTTATACAAATTAAACATCTTAGCCCAGTCCTGCGGATCATAAATCTGCCTGACAAGTGTATTGGCTTTAATATAAAAACCTGTTCTTTTTGAAAGGTCATCAATTATGTTATCAGCTAATTCGTCTCTGTCACTCCAATCTTTTTTAAATCGCAAATCGGGGACCGGACAAAGGATAAAAATATTTTCACAACCTTCAGGAGCACACTCTGCATAGGATTTCGACGATACATTAACATAATAATACGGTTTCCTGGGACTAATAGAAGATGTGAAAATATTATCAGCATATCCGCGGAAGTTATTGCCAAGAAAATAATTATGATGTTCCAGATTATCGATTTTACCTTTTACTCCCAAATACACGGTAAAGGGTGCCAGTGTCCATTCCATCTTATCAAGTTTCTGTTCATCAAATTCCTGGCGCCTGAGTACTTTACCTCTGAAAAAAGCCGCATCAGAATTAGAAATAAAAATATCTGCTTCCCATTTTTTTCCATTAGCATCTATAACACTGCTTACCGAACCGTTTCTTGTTTCAACATCTACAATCTCTGTATTATATACAATTTCAACTTTTCTCTCTTGCAGTAATTTCATTATTTCTTCAACCATGCGGTACATACCACCCTCAACTTTCCAGTACCCATCATGTTTCATTTCCGTGTAATTTAAGAGCGAATATATTGCCGGCGTTTCAAATGGTGTGGAACCAAGAAAAAATGCCACCAATGAGAATATTACTTTAAGCTCTTCTGAATCAAAAGTTTTGTCAACCTCACTCCACATCGTACGGAAAAGATACGGTAAATGTTTTAACGGAACCTTAGTGAGTTTCAAAATATATTCGAGTTTTCCGTTAAAGTTCGATTTAACAACCTTATCTTCCGTGTCATGAAAAAACTGTCCTGCACGATGAAGATATGCGGTAACCTTTTCTTCAAGATTTGATTCCTTGTCCGCGAATTCACGGGCAAGGTCTGAGGGGTTTTTCCATATTTTATAAGGCTTATTCTGTCCCTCGAAAAACACCTGATATAAAGGGTCGAGCTCTTTTAAGGGAACCGGGTTCTTAACACCACAGTCTTTGAATAATTCTTCCAGTTCATAGGTCATACTCATGAAAGAAGGACCAACATCAAATGTAAATCCATCGATCTTAAGCTGATTAAGCCTGCCTCCCGGTGAATTATGTTTTTCAAGAATGGTTACTTTGTGACCTCGTGATGAAAGCCGTAAGGCTGTTGAGAGACCACCGAGACCCGAGCCGATAATTACTATTTTTTCTTTTTTTCTATTCTGCATATGCTCTGATAACATTTATCACTGTTGATAAGTTTCAGAGTTTACAGATTTTTTTTGGGGCGTTGGCTAAATGAAGAATTAACTTTAATGAATGACCGTCCGATATAAAACGGCATTCCATAAATTCAATAAAGTCAGAAGGCTTTTCGAGGTTCTTAATCTACACGAATTATTACTACCCGTCTGTTCTTTTGTCTGCCCTCCTCAGTTGCGTTATCGGCAATCGGGAAGTCGGGCCCTAATCCCCGAACAGTAAATCGTTCTTTTTTTATTCCTTTTGAAACAAAATAATTAAGAACAGCTTCGGCTCTTTTCGTGCTGAGTTTTTTATTTATTTCATAAGTACCGGTGTTATCAGTGTGCCCCTCAATTATCCAATTTGATTCCGGGTAGTCCTTCATTACTTTTACTATTTTATCCAGTTCAGGATATGCCGCCGGTAATAATGTGGCTTTCCCTACCTGGAAAGAAGCACCGGCGCTAAGCACAATTTCTTTTTCCACCGGAATCTGAACTTCTTTTATAACAGGCACTTCCTTTATTATTTGCTCCTTTTCAAGAGGGCAACCTGAGGCATCAACCTGAACGCCCGCAGGGGTGTTCGGACATTTATCAATATAATCCGCTACGCCATCTTTGTCGGTATCAAGCGGGCAACCGTTTTTATCAATCGGAGCATTTTTGGGAGTGGCCGGACAGTCATCGAGGTAATCAGGTATTCCATCCTCATCGGAATCTTTCGGGCACCCAAATTCATCCACCAATGCACCGGCGGGAGTATTCGCACAAATATCTATGTAATCAGGTATTCCGTCTTTATCGGTATCAACGGGACAGCCGTTTTTGCTAACTTTTACCATTGCCGGGGTGTCATTACAATCATCTAAATAATCCGGAACGCCATCACTATCTGAGTCAATCGGACAGCCGTCCTGATTTACTTTTATACCATCGGGAGTATTTGGACACATATCGCGGGAATCTTCAACGCCATCATTATCATCATCAGAATTACTGAAAAATGAAAAAGAGAGACCTGCAACGCCGGTAAAGAACATATCGTTGTTTGTACCAACTTTTATATCATCAATGTTGTCATTGGGACTTACATGAACCATAGCTCCGAAATTGAGCGTAAGGTTACTCGTTAATCCTATACGGAATCCGAATTCGGCATTATAATTTAATTCATTCGTTCGATAAACATTTTGTTTGTTATTGGGAAGTGGTTCGCCATCACTTCCTTTAGGGTCAAACCATAAATATGTTGCTCCGGCAAAAAGATATGGAAATACCGCTTCACCAATAGACACAAGATATACAACGCCGCCACCGGCAAATGTAATTCCGGTTCGTATTTCAGCGGGAGTGCGAGAATTGTCTTTTGTAGTAAGAAAACCAAACCCACCCGTTGCCTTAATGCCAAAAGCGCTTTTTGAATAAATCGGGAAATAATATTCCAGTGAGCCTCGTCCGCTGTAGTCCTGCGCAGGTGAGTTGTAGTCTGTTTGAGAATATGTAGGTCCGCCTTCTACAGAAAAAACAAGGGTTCCCGTAAAAGGGTGATATGTTCGTTTTACAAGCGGTTGAGCAAAAACAAAAAACGATGTTAGCAGAACAAAAAAAACTATTCTGTTTAATTGGGCCATTAAATTTTCCTCTTCAAGTATTTCCACTGAAAAATATTATGAAGAAACCGTTGCATACTCCTTCAGAATCAATTTCAGCGGAATCTTAACAGTAATACAATACTACAAATGTTCAAAAAGTTAAAATTAAGTGATAATTTTCAATTTTAGAAATTATTATGTAAGGAAAAGCTTCCTTGGAAAAAGAACTTTACCAGTTTGCGGAGCTTCTTGCGGCTGAAAGCGGCAGGGTAATTCGTCCATTCTTCCGATCAAAACTGCAAATAGAAAATAAAACTGACGCATCACCTGTAACCATAGCTGACCGAAAGGCAGAGGAGGTAATGAGAACACTCATAAACAGCCATTACCCAGATCATGGAATAATAGGCGAAGAGTTCGGCGAAGAAAATCCGGACGCCGACTATGTCTGGGTACTTGACCCCATAGATGGAACAAAAAGTTTTATCTGCGGCGCTTTGAGTTTTGGTACGCTTATCGGTCTCCGGTACAAAGGCGAAGCGGTTCTTGGTGTATTTCATCAACCAATATTAAACGAACTAATGATCGGAGATAATAACACAACAACGCTGAATGGCGAAATTACCAGAGTGCGTGAGTGTTCCTCACTTTCCGATGCAGTGTTACTAACCACAGATTACCGTCAAATTGGAAAATACCGAAATCCGGGAGGATTTGACACACTTCTCGATACCGTTAAACTTTTCAGGATGTGGGGCGATTGCTACGGCTATTATCTCTTAAGTTCAGGTTTTGCCGATATTATGATTGACCCCATTATGCACTTATGGGATACTTTTGCGCTGGTACCTATTGTCAGGGGCGCCGGAGGTATTATTACCGACTATTATGGTAATGACCCTCTTGCAGGAGATAGCACAGTTGCTAGTGCCCCGGGTATTCATAAAAGTGTCATTGCAATGCTTAATCCTGAATAAACCCTAAACCGCAAAAACGAAATAAATAACTGAAATTATTGCAGTGATAAGTGCAATCCGTTTTGAATTCACAGACTTAAACATCAACACCGTGCCAACCATCCAAAGAACAGCGAGTCCGAGCATAGACAAATCATACATCTCAGCCGGCGTTAGTACTTTTCTGTTGATAACACCAAGTTCAATAAATCGTTGAACGGGATAAAAGAGAATTGTTGCAACAGAAATTGACATAACGGCAAACAAGGCAAGTTTTTTCTCATTTTTGTTTTTACTGAAGTATTCCAGTCCGGCTCTTATTCCCAGAAGCATTCCTCCGAAAAGCAGGATGAAATATGTTGTTGTAACTGACTTCGGAACTTTGCGGAAAAGTTTTGTCTCCATTTCACCGGTTGGGGGCAGTAAAAATTGTTTATTATTTCTCTCAAGAATAATTCTATACCTTGAAACTGATGGTAGTACAGAAACCGGCACAGAGGCAGAGAGTGAGCCTTTGGAGGGAGATAATTCAATTGTAAAAATCGTATCTGAATTATTATGTCTTGAAAATCGTACATTACCCGAAAGAGAATCAGCGTCAGTTCTGATTATAATATTAAAAAGTGAGTCGATATTATCTTTTTTTTCGAAATGATAACTAACTTTTTTCCCATTAATGCCAATCGTACCATTAACAGGAAAATCGGGGTCAGTTACAGCGTTAATATACCCCATAAGAAATGTAATTAACAGAGCTCCAGCCCATAAAATTACAATCTGCTTAGTATTCATATAATCTCATAACCTTATAAAAAAACACCTGCTAAGATACAACAAATTAAAATCTTAATTCGGATATAACGATATAAGCAGGACGGTTTTAAGCTCAAAAAATGTAAATTGACTATACTAAAACGCTTAATAATTACCCGCCGTAAATAGCCACTGAGTAACAGTATCGGCTTACGATTAATAGAGGAAATGATAATGATACACTCTAAGAAAATTCCTCGACGAAATATCCCTTAATGAGCCGGCAACAGAGCAGTCACGAAAAGCGATTATATGACGACACTAATGTATATGTTTACGGATGGAATAGTTTTGACAAGAAATTACATCTGATTTTATAACACATATCAGATTTCAGGTGGAGTATATTACCTTCCTTATCGTTTCACAAATATTGCTTTTAAATAAGGATTTACATAAAATTGAGAAAAATAGTTTATAACTTAAAAGAAAATGGAAACCAAAAGGAAGACGCATACAAGTGATAAAGTGATATTTATGATATTTTTCTTTATTTCTATCACTTTTGCAATATTAACCGTACCTGTAATTGGACAGTGTGAGTGTGCTACCGAAAGATTTTTGGGAAATGAAGATTACTTATATACTGTTCTTTTTTTCGGTTTTTCTTTCCTAATTATTCAATTTATTATTTATTTAGCAAATTTTATCACGGACATATTCAAATTACTCTTTAAAAAAAATACCGACATTAAACATTTTAAGATTCATTCCTATGCTGTTTTATCAGTTATACCATGGTTTTTTCTCGTATGGGCATTTTACTTTGATGGAGAGTGTAACATTTTGACAGCACCTGCAGATAGCGGCTTAACAATTGCATTAATTTTAGCTTCAATAATAAATTATCGTAAATTTAGTGCGTATGATACCACTAAATAGGATGATATTTTATTGATCTGCTAATATAGTATGCGAAAACCTAACCATATACTTCGGTTAACTTAACTTGTATTATATGTTTGAACATGTATTTTGTTGGTAAACATAAAAAACAAATATTTGTCGCTGTTTTGCTGTTCTAATTTTATAATAATATTTTAGTGAAATATTTTGTTATTGTTAACCACAATAAATGTGCATGAGATAATTTGTTAAAGAACTATAACTTTTCAGGTGAGTTAAGAATAATTATTATAGACTTTAAACTTAATCAATGATTTAATATGAATAAATATTTACAAATTGTTTTTCTGACTCTTTATTTTTGTATTGATGGTTCATGTACTGAAAATTCATTCAAAAATATTGGTAGTTATGAATTTGCTTTGAACTTAAAAGAGAATCAAGTAATCCGGATAGTGCCGTATCAAACTAATATTTCCTTGAATAATTTCTCTGCAAACAACCAACTCTCAGTACCTACTTCGGCAATAAAATCAACAATAAATATCTACTACGACGCTATCTTTAAAGAAGACTATTCAACTTTATCAGATCTATACACTCCCACATTAGATAGATATTTTGATTCATTCAATATCTCAAAATATGAAGCAGTTAAGGATGCTAAAAATTACAAAAAGCGATTTAAAGTTATCTCTGCATATAACAAAATATATTGGACGACTTTGAATGTAATTTCTACACAAGATGGGAACTTTCAGGTATCTTTTAACATGGATTATTTTATTCAAAGAATTAATAGTAATAAAAGTTCAAAATATAATATTGACATAATTATGACTATTACGAAAGACTTGAAGATCCAAAGTATTTACGAAAATATTATTGAGAAAAATTAACTCAATTAAACTCCCTTTTACACAGTCTTGCCTCAGGAAGGCTGATGTTAAAGTTTGCAGAATGTTCCCTTCGACCCAGTTTTTCAGTTATTGATTATCCGTCTAAGACCGACATTTACGGAACCCGCCTTAACGCAGAGCCCGAAAATTTTATGTTCCATTTAAATGATAATATTTTATGTATCAGATTATTCAGTTATTAAAAATTATTCAACATCCTAACTGAGCACAACCATTTTTTCAATTAATTACTAAGGAGAAAAATATTATGAATTTTAACCTCACTTATTTAATTGTCACATTCACACTTTTTTGCAGCCTATTCTTTGTTTCGTTCGCTCAAAATTCCACCATTGATAAACTTGAAAAAAGGATTAATGAACTCGAAAAGAGAGTCACTCTTCTTGAACAAAAGCTCGCTGATAACAAAAAGCCTGTTACAACTAACAGTAAAAAATATAAGGATAAACCAAATTGGCGCAGGCTACAAAAAGGGATGACAACATCAGAAATTGAGGCTATTCTCGGCGAACCTTTAACGATTGATGTCTCTGGTATTTTTACTTATTGGTACTACTCAAAAAACCATTTGCATAGCTATGTAAACTTTTATGAAGGGGTTGTATATGGATGGACGGAGCCAGAGTAATGACTGGCAAGCAATAACGAATGTGCCGAAGGATTAATATGATAAAGTCAGAACTTAGCTGTTTTCTTTATTCCATTTCCTGAGAAAACCGGAAAATTCTTATCTTGTTGCCCTGAATTCACGATATATTTTGCGAATTGGAAAAATTACGATTTAACAGAGTTCTAAAAAGAGAATACGGCAAAAAGAGAGAGTCTTTACTTTTACCTGAAGCAGAAATTTCCGGAAATCTGCGATATCACAGGTCATTCCGGTCGGAACTGTTACAAAACGAGCGGGACATAGTTATCTGGCTTCCCCCCTCGTATTCTGCAAATGAGGACGAACATTATCCCGTTCTATATATGCATGACGGGCAAAACCTTTTCGATCCGGCAACTTCGTATGCGGGTGCTGACTGGCAGGTTGATGAATGCGCCGAGCGTCTCATCCGTGAAAACCGAATGCATGAAATTATTATTGTCGGAATAAACAATTCGGTTGAACGGCTCTCAGAGTACAGTGATAGCAAGTTGGGACTTGCTTATCGCAATTTTATTATTCGTGAATTAAAACCGTTAATCGATAGTACCTACCGTACAAAGCCCGGAAGAGAATCTACTGCCGTGATGGGGTCATCAATGGGCGGTTTGGCTTCGCTTCTTATTGCATGGCTGAACAGCGAGATATTTTCCATGGCAGGCTGTCTTTCGAGTTCGTTTTATTACGGCAATGAAAAAATTTTCAAGCATATTGCATTAGCTCCGGAAAAGAAAAATATCCGCATTTATCTTGATTCGGGTGAGGATGGCAAGAGAGATGCACAAAGGATGTTTTGCCTGCTAACCAATAAAGGCTTTGTTATCGGGGAGGATATTGACTATTTTTACGACAGAGGCGCTCATCATACAGAATCTGCATGGGCTAAGCGTCTTGAACGACCGTTATTGTTTTTCTTCGGCAAATAAAAATTTCAATCTAAACACTAAGGATATATGAAAAAGAACCTGAGTCTTCTTTTAATTGTATTTGCTGTTATGTTTTGTGATATCAATGCTCAACGCACCCTTATTACGCCATGGGAAAGTCAGAAAGCGGTTGTTTCACAGACTGTCGGCTTAACTGATATTACTGTTGAATATCATCGTCCTGCGGTAAAAGGCAGAGAAATATGGGGTAAGATTGTTCCTTTTAATAAGGTTTGGCGTGCGGGCGCTAACGATAATACTACTATTGAATTTACCTCCGATGTAACAATTTCAGGAAATCTCGTTCCTGCAGGAAAATACGGCGTGCATATTATTCCTGCTGAAAAAGAATGGACGATAATACTAAATAAAAATTACTGGTCCTGGGGCAGTTTCTTTTACAGAGAAAAAGATGATCAGTTGCGTTTTAAGGTAATTCCCGAAGCGTGTTCTTTTACTGAGTATATGGAGTTCTCCTTCCCCGTTGTTACTGCTAATAGCGCTACACTAAAACTCTCATGGGAAAAACTTTCAGTGTCATTTTCCATTGAGGTAGATGTACATAATGTTGTTCTCGCATCATTCCGCAAACAATTAGACCACCTTCCCGGATTCGGCTGGCAGGCATGGAATCAGGCTGCATCGTACTGTCTGCGCAATAAAATTAATACCGATGAGGGGCTGCAGTGGGTTGATAAGTCAATCGGCATTAATAAAAACTTTACGAATTTACAAACCAAAGCCGGACTTCTTGAATTAAAAGGCGATAAATCCGGAGCTGAAAAACTTATCAAAGAAGCTTTAGCAATTGCCACAGAAGCTGAAATTAATACCCTGGGTTATCAGTATTTGCAAAGTGGAAATGTGCAAAAGGCAATTGAAATTTTTCAAATGAATGTTAAAAATCATCCTTCATCATGGAATGTTTACGATAGTCTTGCAGAGGCTTATCTTACTGCCGGCGATAAGAAGTCAGCAAAAGCAAATTACCAGAAAGCCTACGATATGGTTACCGATGAAGCTCAGAAACAAAGAATTAAAGATATTCTTGAGGGGATAAAATAAGGTATTTCAAACCGCAGGAATTTATTAAAAAGTTCCTGCGGTAATGTACCGTCCGAGTTCGTATAATCTTTTAACTTCCCCGACCAATCTCAATCAGCAGTATTCCTAATTAAATAATTCCCAGGCAATTCCAAACCGGATGCCACGGCGCGGCATCGGATAATACGGTTGTAAATAATATTTCTTATCTAAGAGATTCTCCCATATAAAATACACTATTGCAGATTTTTTTATTTCGCCCGCAGTGTAAAAATCGATTGTAGCAACAGCCGGAATAAAATGCCTTCCCGAATCGCGGTAAAATGAACCGGTAAAGAAATCAATTTGCGGAGCATAAAAAGCTCCCGATGCATTCAGACGAAACCCTGTTTTGATGTTCAGACTCGAATCAAAATGTACACCGGTATAATAGAAACCAGCATTACCCGAGTAAAAAGGTACAGATTCACTTTCACCCTTTTCCGATGTGTAAATACTGAGACATAATTCCTGCAGGAAGTATCCGTTCCGGTAGGCAGAATTTATAAATCCACCTATCCCTTGTACCGCCGGCTTATTATTTTCATCAATACCGGATAGTATTAACGGAACAGCACCCTCCCATTTACTAATGGTTGAACGATAATAGTAAACAGAAAGTAATCCGGAGAATCCCTCAAAGGAATATTTCAATCGTGTTTCGAAAGTTGTGTAAGCATCGCGATATTGTTCAGATAGGTAAATATCATAGTAAGGTTTTGATTTAAAGTATGATATACCGGAGTAGAGTTCAAAATTTTCAGATAGAATCATTGTAATATCGAAGCCTGCACCCGGTAACAGCATATTGCGGAAACTCAGAAATTTCCCAAACAGTGAGGGACTAAATTTACCGCGGGCAAAACTTGCAGATATTGAAGTTGATAAATAAACTGCAGAATTATATTCATGTATATCCCATCTTGTATTAAACGAAGATGCCTCATACCCGAAATTAAGGTTCAGACGGGAACTTCCGAATGTAAAAGTATTTTGCGACTCAAAACTTACACCTTTATCAAAAAAATCTTGTACCAGCCGCAATGAATCAGCTCTCTCATTCTGTCTGTATTCCCGAAGGCGATAATCGAAATTTACAAATGTTCTTCCTGAGAATGAACTCCCGGCGGAGTATCGAACCCCGCCAAGATAATTATACCTTGTATATTTTTCATATCGCTGTGAGTACATAACTGGGGCAATCAAAGGACTGAAGAGTACAGAATCAATATTCTTTACACGGGAAGCGATAAGGGCGTAGTTTACTCCTCCGTTAAGATCCGTTTGACTTTTAGTGTAAAATAACCTGCCCTCAAACGAAATATTTTGAGAATAGAGATATAATGAACTTGCCCCGATATTCCAGGTTCCTGCATCAGTATAGTCGTAACCAATATTATCCGCCCTGTTGGTAACATCAACAGCAAATGAAATTTTTGGTGTTATCATCTGATGAAGCTGAAAATTCAGATATCCTTCTTCAAAAGGACCTTCATAATATCGAATTCGGGTGTAGGGAATTCGTGCATACAAAAATTTTGAGATCTGATTTATTGATACAAGATTATTTCTGAATCCATTAGTAAAACCCCGCGGCAACGGTACAAACTCAAGAGAATCAGTATTTTCCTCCTGAACTGAATTAAAATCAATAAAATTAAAACCGCGTGAATTTATCCCCGCACCATCGCGGAAAAAACCGGTTTCTTTCTGTCCTGCTCCGTAAACTACCACCTCACTAAGTTGGCCGGTATAACCCAGTGACCGTTTGAACCCCGGGAAAATACCAGTTAGTTGCTCGGTAATACCCCGATAATCGTTCCATTGTATAACCGAATCCGAAATAAATATGCTTTTCTCAAAAAATGGTCGTACCGAATGATATGTTAAGGAATCAGTCTTTACAGCCATTTTTGAGGAGTCCGGCGAAAGTTGTGTACTGTCACTAAGAATTGTATCGGTTACATCCTGATTCATCTGATATGAATCTATCCGGGCAATAAGTAAGGTAGTAAAAAATAAAAATGAAATAAAAATGGAACGCATTTCCAAAGGAGGTAGTTATTCTGTTCGTCAAAATATGTAATTTGTATCGGAAATATATGAAAATAAAATCTCGGATTCCGAATGAATACAGGCGTACCTATTTGCGACCTGCCCGGATTAAACGATCAGGTTGATTTTTTCCTGCGTCAATACAAACCATCCGCAGGCAATATTCTCATAATAGGTTCTGGTACTGCTGAAATTGCCCGTGTAATACAACAGCACGATAAAGGGAAAGTAGTAATTATAGTAGATAATAATGAACTTCTTCTTCAGGAGCGACTTCGTGCATCTGCGCTTGATAATGTAACGGTAAGAATGATGGACTTCCACAATACCGATTTTTCAGGTGAATTTTTTGATGCAGTGTATGCTCAGGCATCAATCAGCACCGGTTATCACACAAAAATCATCAGAGAAATTTACCGCATACTTAAAACGGGCGCTGTTTTTTGTTTGGGCGAAATGTACCGCACCACTGAGGAAATTCCCCCCGGGATTTCTCAGGTAATTGAGTCCGGTGGATTAAGACTTTTGAATAAAGAGACAATTCAAAGTCTTTACAAAACCGAACGGCTTCACATAAACGCGTCAAAGGACCTTTCTTATACTTTAAAGAAAGTGTACCGGTTTTATTCAAGAAATTTTAACTATGGATTAAATACACTTTCTGAATCAGAAAAAAAATTAATGAAAAAAGAAATTGCCCGATGGAAACACGAAGCAGATACATTTGCAAAAATGGGCGGACTAAAATATATCGGGTATGTAACGCATTTTGGAGTAAAGAAATCTGCAAATGAAGAAGAATGACATTGTCAATGTAACAATTGATAAATATGTTTTTGAGGGCAAAGGAATAGGCAAAATTGTTAACGCTCCCGATGAACTTTCGGGCTTTGTTATTTTTGTCAGCTTCGCATATCCCGGGGATGTACTATCGGTGCGTCTGATAAAAATTAAAAAAAACTATGCCGAAGGAATAATTGAGAAAATTCTGACTCCCTCACCTTTGCGCATTACCCCCCGTTGTAAACATTTTGGCGAGTGCGGCGGCTGTAAAAATCAGGATTTGAATTACCGAAGTCAGGCTGAATTTAAAGAAAAGCAGGTTAAGGAAATTTATGATAAACTCGGAGGTTTCACCGACGCGAACATTTTACCTATTCTTTCTTCAAAAGAGGAGTTCTTCTATCGCAATAAAATGGAATATTCCTTTTCGCATAAACGATGGCTAACGAAAAAAGATAAGGGAGATATAAACAACCTCAGCAACGCTCCGGCGCTTGGATTACATGTCCCCCGAAATTTTGAAAAAGTACTCGACCTTGAAGAGTGTTTTCTACAATCGGAAGAAAGCTATAAAATACTGCTTTTCACAAAAGAATATTTTTTTAGTAGAAATATTTCCGTTTACAGGAATGATGAACATACGGGATTTCTTCGAAATCTGGTAATAAGGGAAGGTAAAGGAACCGGCAACCGAATGGTAAATCTGGTAACCTTTAATAGGGATGAGGACTTGATGAAAAAATACACAGCCGCGTTGCTTCAGGAATTTGGTACAAAGATCTCAACGGTAGTTAATAACATTAATTCGAAAAAAGCAATGATTGCTGTCGGTGAAACCGAGTACATCGATTTTGGTCCCGGCTATATTGAAGACACAATTGGTGGGTATGTTTTCAGAATAAGCGCTAATTCATTTTTTCAGACAAACACTCTGCAGGCTGAGCATCTTTATGATACTGCACTTCGCTTTGCCGGACTGACTGGTAAAGAAGTCGTTTACGACCTCTTTTGCGGCGCCGGTACAATAACACTTTATATAAGCGGCTCTGCCAAAGAGGTACATGGTTTTGAAATAGCAGAATCATCGGTTCTCAATGCTAACACAAACAAAGTTCTCAACGGCAACACCAATACATTCTTTTATAAGACCGATCTTAACAGGCCTCTGCTCGATACTGTAAAAAAACTTAGCCTTCCCAAACCGGATGTAATTATAGTTGATCCGCCCCGAAGCGGGTTGCATAAGAACACAATTGAAGATATTCTGCAACTTTTACCGGAGAGGATTGTTTATGTCAGCTGTAACCCCGCTACACAGGTACGGGATTTAAAGTTTCTCGTCCCCGAGCATTATAGTATAGAAAATGTTATGCCTGTGGATATGTTTCCGCACACTTACCATATAGAATGCGTTACTTCACTTTGCCGATAAGTATTTTCTATCCGGCATGCAGATTTCCTGAATCTAAAACTCGTGCTTAGTTTTCGTGAGGAACAGCTGATAGGATTTCGAGGCATAAATGTATAGGAGAAGACCTGTTATTAATTTTACCAAAAAAAATAGTATAGCGAAGCCCTCCACCCGTTATTACGAAACATGTATGTTGGCTGTTCGGATTTCTTGTCTATAAATTTTTGTTCAGTTCAATTTCAGGCATTTCATCCCAAGTTTTGCCTTCCAAAAGTCGTCCGGTTTTCTTTTTGTTTGTCCCGCCCCATTGTTTGAAAAAGAAA
Organism: uncultured Ignavibacteriaceae bacterium; assembly: GCA_964438715.1. GTDB lineage: Bacteria > Bacteroidota > Ignavibacteria > Ignavibacteriales > Ignavibacteriaceae > CAYTLQ01. The sequence continues at coordinate 14,492 of CAYTLQ010000111.1, read as the reverse complement.
GCAACATTAGCTTTTAAACATTGGTTTTTTATGTCGGTAACCCATTCTTCTTTCATAGGTCTTGGCTTTCGTCCGCTTTCACCACCGACAATTACCCAATCTATTCCTATTAAGTTCATATTGGGAATGGCACCAATTAATGGTTCACAAGAAAGGAATTTAACTCTTGCACCTGTCTCACGAAGCAAGTCAATTCTTTTAGTGACTTTATCATTCTCTACCGAAACCCCCATCCAAATGTTATGTGTCCAGTCCAACCACCCTTCACTATCATAATATCTTAGAATGTCTGCTCTTTTTGTCAACACTTGAAAAACATGTTGTGGATTATCTTTCATTACTCTAAAGACCTTAGTAATAAAGTTAATCGGAATGTCTTTGTGAAAAAGGTCGCTCATAGAGTTTACGAAAACAAGTTTGGGTCTCTTCCAAGTATATGGCGTTTGTAATTCGTCTTCGTGAATGGTTATTTCAAAATTGTTCTTGTATTTCTCAACGCCCATTGCTTGCAAACGCTTTGACATAACTTCTGCATAACAGAACTTACATCCTGCTGAAATCTTGTCGCAACCCGTTGTTGGGTTCCAAGTCATTTCAGTCCATTCTATGCTTGATTGTGCCATAATTATTTTAGGTTAAAGGTAACTTTTTTATTGTCTGTCTTGAAGAAGTTGTATGCAATGTAAAATGATTTTTTTCTTGCTTTTTCTCCATTCGCAGTCAAGACTTCCAGGTCGCCATTGTTTTGCCAATTGTAAAATATTTCGTTTGTGTGTTTCGGTAAAAAGCCTTGTCTTAATGTAAACTCATATACTTCTCCGTTATAACGCTTTTCAGATTTTATAAATTCTTTCAGTTTGGTTTCAAGTGGATTTGTTTTGTGTTCGTGGAATAGGCTGGGTGTATTACCTGCGTAATCCCAACCTTTACCATATTCGGTATCAATTTCCCATTTAGCTTCCAACATTTTTTCAAATCCTTTTATGTGTGAAGTAAAAAAGAACAAACAAAAGACTGTGTTTGTGTCCTTCTGAATTGTGAATGTGTCAACAAAAAAGTTGTTTCCTAAAAAGTTTTGAAAACCTTGTTTCAATTCTGAAATGAAGTTCCAAACATTTCCTGGTCTCCATTCGCTGAATTTTGGAATTATCTCTGTAATAAAATCCTTTAAAGCTTCTGGTGTACCGTTTTTTGCAAAGCGATACATAAACTGTGTCGGAAGCCATAGAAGAACTTCAGAGCTTCCTTTTGACATTAAGTTTTTTATCTGACTTGCTTTGATATGTTTGTATTCGTAAGGGTCAATGAAAATAAATGCCTTTTGATCAAGTTCTTTTAGTGTTGGAAGTTGAGTAAGAAGTTTTTCATATTGAACTTGATAATCTTCTGTTGAAAAATGCAAGTCGCCAAATTCGGGATAATACAAAGACTTGGCTTTCAGAGATTGCTCAACTTTCTTGACTTTACTTTCTTCAATGTCATTGAAATGGCAATCAATTTTTGGTATGCTTGAAGCCTTAGCAACATTTACAAAATGAATGTCTTTGATTTGTCGCATTATAACAAGTGGACTTCCTTCTCCACCATTTTCATAGAGTCCTTCACCGCAGAACAAGTCGTAAATTTTAATCCGTTTTGTATAACCGTCATTGCAAATAATGTTCAGGTATCTTCTCAGATACTCACCAAGAAGTCTAACTTTTGCTTCTGAGTGGTTAAGTAGATTTGTTTTTATGTCCTTTTTTATCATATGTGATATATCTTTTTACGATGACCCTCAACAATAGGTTGTCCCGATGTTATTCGGGATTTCCTATTCCTTTCTTTATTGGCTGAGGTATTTGCAATATAAACTAAAATAATAAGTTTTTACGAATAATTTTTCAGAATGTATTTAAGTAATATTAAAAAATAACCTCATAACCGCTATTTACCTTACAAAAAATGTTCCAAATAAATTACAAAAGCAAACCGGCACCAAAAGTCTTTTCTTTTGCCACCAAAATTTCAAGTGAACCGGATTTTTCGCCCATTTTTTGGTGTACCCAATTTTTTTGCCATAATATTAACTTTTTATTATATTTGTTAGTTATAATCTACAGGATACCCTAAAGTACATGGCAAAAATCAAAAATGTTGAGCATTGGTGTAATTTCTGCAATGCAACAACAAAAATGGAATTAGCGGGTGAAACTTCGGAAGGCGCCGAAAGCACTAAACGATGGGCAAAGTGTAAAAAGTGCAAGCAGAAAATGCTGATCGATCTCGAGACCCTTCATAAAGAGTCGAAGCCCAATGTTCAGAATATGAAAACTGACGACAGCACTACATATTCACCGGCGAAAACCTATTCAATCGGTGAAACTATCTTTCACCAGGGTTTTAACGATTTTGGGGTAATTACCGGTAAAGAGATTATGTCGAACGGTAAAGGTTTAATAGTAGTTGAGTTTCAAAACTCAGGAAAAAAGAAATTATTAGAAACAATTAATTAAATAAAAAGTGAGGTGAAATCTTTGATCGGTATAACCATCGGCGAAAACGAGACAATTGATAAAGCGCTGAGGCGTTTTAAGAAAAAATATGAGCGCTCAGGTATTCTTAAAGAGTTTAAGAAACGCTCCTTTTATGTAAAACCCTCTATGAAAAAGCGCCTTGAGAAAATTAAGGCAATACGCCGTGCTCAGCGTTCTGAGTTTATGAGCGAATAATTAAAAGCCCCTGTTAAAGGGGCTTTTTCGTTTTTAATAATTCAGTTTTTATAATGCTCTTTCTCAAAAACTGGTAGTAAATTATTCTTTACGGCGTTTCAGATAGTTCTTTTCAAAGTGACCAGTAATAAGTTTAAACGCTTCCTGCGGCGTGTTGCAGAACTGGAAAAGATTTAAATCCTGTTTGCTGATAACCCCAAATTCAACCATTGCTTCAAAATTTAACAGCGATTTCCAATACTTTTCATCATACACCACAATGAGAAGTTTCTTCTTGATTTTTCCTGTTTGCACCAATGTCAGAATCTCGAATAACTCATCCATAGTGCCAAAACCGCCGGGGAAAACGATAAGAGCTTTCGCAAGGTACGCAAACCAAAATTTTCGCATAAAGAAATAATGGAATTCGAACTGCAATTGAGGAGTAACATATTTATTCACAAACTGCTCAAACGGAATACTAATATTTAAACCGACTGAATACCCACCGCCAAGTTTTGCTCCTTTATTTGCGGCTTCCATAATACCGGGACCTCCACCGGTACAAATAGTAAATCTGTTTTCTAGAAATCCAAGTTCATTACTCCATTGCGTCAGCATTTTTGAAAGATCTACAGCATCCTCATAATATTTGGACATTTCCAGCGCCTGTTGTGCTTTCCGTAATTTCTCGGCAAAGTTTGGTGTACCTTTTGGGTCGGCGTTTTTCATAGCATTATATTCTTTGGTAGCCTGCTTTTTCGATACCATTCTCGCTGAACCAAAAAACACTATTGTATCAAGTATTTTATATTTGTTAAAACGACTGTTTGGCTCCAGATACTCTGCAAGAATTCTCAGGATTCTCGCATCGGCAGAATTGAGAAAAGAAAGATTATGATATGCTTTACGAACATTGTTTTTTTCCATAGTGTAAAAAATTTTTTTAGTTTAACAGAATTTCCTGTCTTAAAGTACACAATTCGTTTTAAATTTGCATTCATTCTATAAGATTATTTATTCAGTGAGATACGCTGCTTGATGAAATATATTTGCTTATTATTTTTTATTCTGCTCAGCTCTTTACGAGCACAATCGTTAAATACACAAGTTCAGGGAATACTCGCTGAAATCCCTGCCGGCGTGAATTATTCGATTTTTGTTCTTAACCCAATGACTGATGATACCGTATTTGCTCATAATACTCAAAAACTGATGATTCCCGCAAGTATTACGAAACTCTATACAACACTTAGCGCTCTCACCATTCTCGGTATCGATTACCGCATTTCCACAAAACTTTTTACCGATGACCGTGAACTTGCCGACGGAGTGATAAACGGAAATCTTTATATAAAGGGCTATGGAAATCCGCTTTTCGATAAAGCAGGCATTAATATATTTGTTAATGAACTGAAAAAACGAGGTATCAGAAAAATTACCGGAAGAATAATTGGCGATGATTCATATTTTGATGATGAATATGTACGCGAAGACTGGATTGAAGAAGAAACAACAAATTACCGACTTCCTCCTATCTCAGCACTCGTCTATGAACGAAATCAGATTCAGGTTCGGAAGAGGGTCAGAAAGAAAAGATACCGCTATGTTTATCAGAATGTTTCTAATCCACCGCTTAATGTTGCACAGATTTTACTCAAGGAACTGAAAGCGGAGGGAATAACTGTTGGTGGAAAAGAAGCTGTTGGCGTTACTCCTCATCACGCACAGGAACTTTCTGATGTTAGTATTCAGTTGAGAGACCTGATTAAAATTATTAACAAACGAAGTGATAATTTTCTTGCTGAATGTCTCTTCAAAGTTATTGCCGCAGAAAATAGCGGAGAACAAGGCAGTGCATTCAATGCGACCCAGGCAGTTTTATCGTTTATGTTTTCACACGATATTATTGCCGATGGAAGTAAAATCGTGGACGGTTCAGGACTCTCGCGCTATAATCAGGTTACAACCAGTAGTGTAGTTAGCCTCCTGGAATGGGCTTATCTTAATATGGATTTATTTGAAGATTTTCAAAATTCTCTTAGTATTGCCGGGTTAGACGGAACCCTGCGTAGAAGAATGAATGAGTCAGGAAATAGGATTGAGTTTTATGGCAAGACCGGAACACTTAGCGGACTCTCATCACTCGCAGGGTACTTAAAGTGTAACAGCGGTGACGACCTGATAATTGCGATGATTTTCGAATATGAAAAAGGAAGTAGTTCGCTGTATAAAGATATTCAGGACAGAATTATTGAACTGTTAGCCGGCTACAAAAGCCCTGCCGGCTGACAGTTCAATCGGGAATTTTTTACTTATTGGGAGTATTAGTGTTTGAAGGCAAAGTTGGCTGTGTGGGAACTGAACGACCGCCGCTCTGTATTATACTCTCTCTCTGATCGCTGGTTGTAGAGCCTGGAAGAAAAAATAAGTTAATAAGCAGTGCAAGAACAACCAGTGCTCCGCCGAGCCACCAGGTAGCCTTGCTTAAAAAGTCAGCGGTTCTGCGTGTTCCAAACATTGCGCCCATCTGCTGAGCTCCACCAAAGGTACCTGCGAGTCCACTACCTTTACTAGCCTGCAATAATACGATAATTATCAAAAAAACTGCAATAATAACCGATAAAATCATCAATACTGTGTACATAGCGTTATTTCTCCTGAAAATTTGTAGCGGGGGAGGGATTCGAACCCCCGACACATGGATTATGATTCCATTGCTCTAACCTACTGAGCTACCCCGCCGCTAAAATTTTTTACAGACCTTAAAAATACAACTAAGCAGATAATTTTCAAAAGAATTTGTAGATGTTTTTTTATATTTTTTTAATTCAGTTTTTCCTTAACTCATTTATTTATAATGAGTTAACCCCATTAAACCTTTTAGAAATATTTCAAATCCTTATCCTCTTTAACTTTCTTTTTTAATAAAATTTTTACTGCAACATTTTACCGAATCATTTGTATAATAATTGCTTTCACTTATTCAATTTTAGGAAGATTATGCTTATAACACTTCTTGCAGTAACATTTGTGGTATGCCTTATTGTTGCATCAATAGTTGTAAAAATATTTAACAAAGCGGTAAAAGATATTCTCGTGAAAATTCTTGGTACTGAGATAAGCGATGCCTGGGCAAAGTATATCTTTTTTGCTATGCATGTTTCGGGTCTCTCTAACGGTGTACGAATCTGGGAATTTGAAAAATACCTTTATACATATTCGTCCCCCGACTATAATGTGCCTGTGCTTGATTTTAACCGCTGGACATTCGAACTTACCCGCTCTGTGCTCGAAGCGTTAAGCGCTATTTCAATGGTGCTGTTCGTTTTCTTTATATTTGCTCTTATTGCTCTGGTTGTTATACGGATTCTGGAAGTAAAACTGTTGAAAACGAAACAAAACATTTCAAATAGCGACACTGTAACGCAATAAGAAATTTCTCAGTCAACCTGTTTATGGCAGGTCAACATTAAGTTGCCCTGCCAAACAGTTATTTCTTTGTCTGATAGTTTTTTATAAAATCAGTTAATAAACGGACCCCAAAACCTGTCATAAACGGACGGGTGTAACTGCTCATAGAGTGTGGCATTGAGGGACCTGCTATATCTAGATGTGCCCAGGGGATATCTTCACTCACCCAATTTTCAAGAAACTTAGCCGCTGTTATTGCTCCCCCCCATCTTCCGCCGACATTTTTTACATCTGCTACATCACTGCTGATTAATTTATTAAACTCATCCCACATTGGCATCGGCCAGACACGGTCAAAAGTCTTTAAGCCCGATTGAAAAAGTTTTTCGGAAAGCTCATCATTTTTTGTAAACAAGCCGGCAACAAATTCTCCCAAGGCAACAACACAAGCCCCGGTAAGTGTAGCCAGATCAATTATTACATCGGGCTTCTTATTCGATGCGTAATGTAAAGCATCAGCAAGTATTACTCTCCCCTCAGCATCGGTGTTATCTATTTCTATAGTTTTTCCTGAGGAAGTTACTACTATATCACCCGGTTTAATTGCACTACCTGATGGCATATTTTCTACAGAGGGAATAATACCAATAAGTTTTACCGGTAACTGCAATTCAGCTGCTGCCATTATAACGCCTGCAACAACAGCCGCACCCGACATATCTCCCTTCATTTCCCACATATCGGCGGCAGGTTTAATTGAGATACCACCGGTATCGAATGTAACCCCTTTACCCACGAGTGCAATTACAGGAAGTTTTTTTCTGCCGGAAGTTTTGGGTGAATAATTAATTACAATAAAACGGGGAGGATTTTTACTGCCCATGCCGATTGCGATAATACCCCCCATTTTTTTTGCTTTAATCTCTTTTTCTTTCAGTATCGTTACTGAGGCACCTGATTTTTTTAATCGCAATCTGATTGTTTCAGCAAGTATCGCGGGAGTCATCGTAAGACCGGGTTCGTTTTGCAGGTCGCGCGTGAACTCAACTGCCTCCATTACTTTTATCGTGTTTTCTATGGCTTTTTTTAATGCGTTCTTATCATTTGCCACTAGAGAAATTTTTAATTGTTTCGGAGGTTTATTATCCGACTTAAACTTTTTGTAGATATAATTTCCGTAATATAATCCTTCAATACAGGTGGTGTAGCAATATTCTGATGTTCCTAATATCTCCGTAAACTCCTCTCCCGCGGGAAGGACAATAACTACTTCTTCCATTAGCGATGCTTTACAGGTACGAAGTATCCCCGCAAAGATATCACGAAAATAATCTGCATTTATCTTGTTAGGCGCTTTTGTTTTTATAATATTGTAACCAGTTAAATCTCCGGAGTTGTGAATAGTAATTTGTGCATCCGGCTTTTCAAGCAATTGCTTTTTCACTGAAGACTCAATCTTCAGAGACAAGCGTGCAAGAAGATTTTTTAGGTTCTCTTCTTTGTTTTCATCACCGGTAAAAAAAGCAAAAACCAAAGTAGATCGCCTGAAAGAAGTAGGCAGGGATTCTGCAATCTTTAAACTAAGGTTATAATGTCTGTTCATAATTCGCTAAAAATTTAATTGATTCGGAAATAATTTCATCCCGCATATCCTGAAGTTTTTTGTCCCGGATGCGGATTCCGGAAGCATTTTTGTGTCCTCCCCCGCCGTATTTTGCTGCAAACTCATGCACAGGAATATCTCCTTTGGAGCGAAGACTGACTTTGAATCCATGATCAACTTCAATAAACTTTAACCCGATTTTTACATTTGCAATGCTCATAACAATATTAACGAAACCATCGGTATCATCTTCACGGGTACCTGAGGAGATGAGATCTTCTTTAAGCAAAGTAATGACACCAATCTCACCTTTTTCGGAATACAATTCAAGCGATGCAAGCGTATTACCGAGCAGTTTAATCTTACCCGGATGGTTCTGATCATAAATTTTCTCATGAATTTCATGAGGGACGACACCCAACTCGAGACAACGGGCAGCAATACGGTGAATTTCTGCAGTGGTTCGTTCATAGCGGAATGAACCTGTATCGGTCATAATTGCAGTATATAACGGCTCAGCAAGCTCGCGTGTAAATTCAACTAAGGAGGTTTTTTCAATGAGATTATAGATTAGATGGCCTGTTGCACACAATTCAATATCACAAAAAATGTGAGTAAATCTATTGTCAGGGTCCTGATGGTGGTCAATACAAACTGAAATTCCCTGCCTCCCAAGAAAATACGGTTCCATCCGAACCATTCTGCCAGGACGATTGAAATCTACGGCAATAAAAACATCGTAGGTTTTGATAATTTCTTCATGCTGTGATACATCAAATTTTTCTATAACCGAATCAGTATCGAGAAACCGCAGAAAATCAGGCGTCTCACTGAAATTAATGATTCTGGCATGTTTCCCCATCGTTTTTAATATTCTGTGCAATGCAAGAACAGAACCAATAGCATCTCCGTCGGGATTAACATGTGTGGTTATGACGAAGGTATTATTAGCTCTTAACAATTCATGCAGTTTACTGTAATCAATCATATACCAGAAAAAAAATAAACTTCAATTTACAAAATTCATTTTGCTTTGCATTACATTTCGAATAAACAGGTGTACGACATTTTGAGCTAAGATTGATTTTAAGAACTATATAAGCCCCTTTTTTCGTGATAAAGAGGTATGGGTTTAATCCATCCAGAGGACCTTCGATCCAGGTGATTTACAATCCAGAGGACTTGACAGTCCAGAGGATCTTCGATCCGTTAGGGAACGGATTTCCAATCCAGAGGATTTCGCAATCCGGAGGATTTTCAATCCGGAGGATCTTCGATTTGCGATTAGCTCAGTTAATTTTCGCCCATTTTGTCGTACACCCGAATAAATAAATCACTTTACCGATTTATTGTTTTGGGTACGGCTCATTTAAATATACGGTTGCAAAAGTTGTCGGAAATTTTCTCTCTTCTCAGAAGTATGTTTCCCATCAGCAAAATTTTATGTGAGTCGTCATCAGTTTAATAACTCAAGATTTCACTTATAGTACATTTTTCAGGTAAATAAAAATTCATTTCGCTTAATAATGTTTTTATCATCCAATTCCGACTCTTTAAAATAAAAGAGGCTGTCACTCTGACAGCCTCAAAATACATTATACGGGAATTACTTGTATTATTTAATCAGTGTAAGTTTCTTTGTTTCACTATATCCCGGAGCGGTAATCGTATAGAAATAAATTCCCGATGCGAGTCCGCTTGCATTGAATACTACCTGATATGAACCTGATTTTTGATTTTCACTAACAAGTGTAGCTACTTCAGTGCCGGTATAATCATAAACCTTTAAGGTAACAAAACCATCGACTTTGGTTTTGTAAGCTATTGTTGTTGATGGATTGAAAGGATTAGGATAATTTTGTGAAAGTTCAAATTTGCCAGGGTTAGTAACTTCAACCTCTATTTCATCGGAATATGCATAGCGTCCGTCAAAATCAATCTGTTTAATGCGGTAAATATATTTTCCGGCTTCGACTGCTTCATCGGTAAAGGAGTAATTTTTAATTTCAGTTGAGGTACCGGCGCCGGCAATAAATCCACGGAGAACAAATTCACCATCAACAGCTTTTCTTTCAATTTCAAAACTACGGTTATTTTTTTCAGATGCAGTGGACCATTTCAGGATAACATTATTATCTGATACTTCAGATGCAAAAGATGCGAATTCTACAGGCAGAGGACTTCCGTTCCATTTTAATATTGTACCTGAGTTGCCTGCAGCCCATGGAATGCCGTTGAAATGAGTTACTGCATACAGAGTATTTGTATTAAGTGGAGTTATTGGTGACCATGTAGCGCCATCATTATAGGTAATCCATGCAGCGCCGGAGTTACCAACTGCAAGATATCGTGAACTTCCATTCAGATTAACTATTTGTCGGAATGCCGCACCGGTAACAGAGCTTGTGGTCCATGTTGCACCTCCATCAGTGGTTTTTGCAACTGTTCCATCAAGTGTTACAACTAAGCCCTCATTAGCATTCTTGAATGCAACATAGCATGAACCTGAAGAACCCGATGTATTCGGAAAGGATGACTTGGTCCAGTTCAGTCCTTTATTTGTTGATTTATAAACTGAATTCTGCGTACCAGCGGCTCCGGAATAACCGGTAAACCAAATAGTATTTCCGATTACACAAACAGAACTTGCGGCGCCATATTCGCCGTTAGCACTGTCGGCATCCGGTATATTTGCTTTCGGTACCCTTGTCCATGTTCCCCCTCCGTTGGAGGTTGTATAAATTTCCCAATATTTTGATGGGTATGGATCAGGGTCGCCAATATATACACCATCATTTGAATTAAAGAACTTAATTGCGTCTCCGAATCCGGTTGGATTATTGAATTGAGATGTGAAAGTTGTCCCACCATCAGTCGTTTTCCAAATAGATACATCTGCTGAACCACCGACTGTTCCTGTTACCCATGCAGTTTGCGCGTCAAATGCTTCGATACAGTAATTCGTAGCACCGGCTAATGTAACTGTTTTCGTCCATGTTGTACCACCGTCAGTTGTTCTGAATACTTCACCACTTCCGCCACAACCCCAGACTACTGTAGGGCTTACTGCCTTTAAATAACGAAGGCGAGCGGTACTGCCACTAGTCTGAGCAACCCATTGCGCAAAAACTGTTGTTGAAAGGAAGAGAATGAAGAAAGAAACCTGAAGAAAGCGTAAACTGTGTTTCATAGTAGGTCCTTTAATTTAGTGGAATGATAAAGTTAAATGCAATAGAAATTAATTTATTTATTACCTAAAATCAATATCTCAGCCGATGTTTAATTGAATTAAATTCTTTAGGGGTATCGAAAAAGCAATAGAAAAGAGTTCTTTATTACTTAGTAAAATTTAGTTCAGTACTTTCGATGAAGTACTGATAATGACAATCCCACAAAAATTTCACTGTTATCAGAACAATTAGTAAAGAAATTAAACGCAGGAATTAGTGATAGGAATAATTTTTAATTTTACAGCAGGTGTAAACTTCAATATGTACTTCTTATGATGTTGTTCGTTTAATTAATGCACCGGGTAAGGTAAAATAAAATTTACTTCCTTTTCCTTCAATGCTTTCAACACTAAGCACTCCTCCGTGATTTTCCACAAACTCCTTGCAGAGTAAAAGTCCCAGACCGGTCCCTTTTTCATTTTCCGTTCCGACGGTTGAATGTTGTGCTCCTAATGTAAACATTGAAGTCATATCTTCAGGTTTAATTCCTACTCCTGTATCCTCAACTGTAATAGTGATATCATTATTGCTCAATGTTGTACTTACCGTAATCTTTCCGCCAGATGAAGTAAACTTTATACTGTTCGAAATAAGATTTTGTATTATTGAGTGTAGCATCCTGTGATCGGCAAGTACAGTAATACCGCTGTGAACAGTATTAATCAGCTCAATATTTTTTCTTATTGCTGTACTCTTTAACAAACGAAATACACCATCTATCAGATCATTGAGATTCAATAACTGAGGATCGAAGTCAAACTTGTTGCGTTGCACCAGTGACCATGTCAGAAGGTTTTCCAATAAATTATACTGTTTCCGTACGCTCTCATATAATATCCGTGAAAATTTCAGTATATCGTTTTTATTCAGATTCTCCATATCCTGTACAAGAAATTCGGTAACAGTGAACATATTCTGAAAAGGGCTTTTCAAATCATGGGCAAGGATTGAAAAAAACTTATCTTTCGCATCATTCAGTTCTTTTAATTCTTTTTCTCTCTCTTCGAGTTTTTTCCGCGCCTCAATGATATCGGTAATTATTTGTCCGACTATGGTAAGCCCAATCACTTCTCCGGTGTTTGAGAGCATAGGATTAAATTCATACAATATGATGTTTGAATTGTCAGGTAAGAAAGATTTTCGTTGAATTCTGAATTGTTCTCCTGACAAGCCCCGTAAAAAATATCCTTCCCATTCTTCTTTGATATCCTCGTCGAAAAAATTTAAAATATCAGCGCCTTTTTCCGGCACAATTCCCGAGTACGATTTTACAGAATTAATAAAATAAAAATTACTCTCTATTAACTGCATTTCGGAATTGATGGAAAATATACAACCGTCTATACTCTCTATAATCGATCGTATATTTGCTTCATTCAGGCGAACTTTCTTTTCTGCCTCAACTCTCGATGTGATGTCGTAAACAAGCGAGTAAACGGTACTCAGTGTGCCATTGGAATCAGTCATAACCGAATTATACCATTCACATGTTATAATCGTACCATCCTTCCTATGGTTTCTGTTAATACTCAAATTACTGGTACTATGTCCACTTAACATTTCCTGGACTAATGACTCAACAGCCTCTGCATCCTCGTGATATACCCATTGGAATTCTTTGAAATTCTTCCCTATTACTTCCTCTGCAGTCCAGCCGAAAATTTGCTCTGCTTTCTGTGACCATTCAGTTATTTCAAAATTATTATTAAACGAAATTACTGCCAACGGTGTGTTTTCAAGATGAAATTTTAATTGTTGTAATGTTTTATTAAGAATTTCTCCGGTCTCTCTTCCCATTAATGTAATTCCAATGGCGCCGCATATTTCCTCGTAATATTTAATTAACCGTGATGTGAACATGTTGCGTCTTCGGTCGTTTAATTGTAGCAAACCAAGATTATTGTGTATGCCCTTTATCGGGATAAATGCCATTGACTCAAATCCTTCAGGAATACATCTGTTGCGTAATTTTGTTCCAAACTCTTCAATAATTTTTGTTGATAAAAGCTCAGTTATCGAATTTGTCCAGAAACTTCCTCCGTCAGTAAAAAATGGGTTAGGGGAATCATAACGACCTTTTATTACACGGCCACAGATACATTCAAGTAACGGAGTTCCGTCAGCTTCCCGTATCTTTTGACCATCGGAAGAATAAACACACAAATGATTTTCTGAACAGAGGTGTTCAGCAGAAAATCCTCTTACCGCAACATAAGGATAGTCCTCATCCTGTTCAAGGCGAATGCCAACAGCGTCACAATCGCTATATTTTTTTATAATATCTATTATTGTATTTATAAGGTCAGTTCTTTTTGCTGCAGGATTATAAAGCGATAATATACTGTTAAATAGTTTTACCAGAAGTTCATCATACCCTAATGGTAATCCAATACGGAAAAAGAGATGAAACAGACCGGCGTCTTGATCGGTTGTCCAATGTACTTTAGCCGGAAATTCAGAGTTATTTGCGCAAAGAAGTATTGCATCATTTATAGTACAGCTTTTTTCCGTTTTGTTAAAATTAAAATCCAGCGAGGTTCCTGAGAGAGATTTGAGAATTGTATCTATCGATCTTGATACAATATCAGCGAATTTATAACCGGTGACAGAAAAAAATTCACTGTTCGCAATAAGAATTTTTCCGGAGTTATCCGCAACTACTGCAGGATCGGGTGTTGCTTCAAGCAAACAACCGAGTCGTTTCATCAGTTCGGCGTCCCTGACCTCGGTACCAGGATGGTAGAATCCTTTTGACATAATTCATTTCGGTGAAATTAATCTACAGCAGAGATGTGTAATACATTAATTCCACATAAAATAATTTTATTCTCCTGCCGGAAAATAGAAATATTATTTCAGAATGTCTATAATATAGGGTATCTAATTATCGTATTGTTTAGTTCTGTTCGTAACTCATCCAACATGTATGAAATAATATACAATTGAAAAACTTTTTTACTTAATTATCGATTATAACCATGAAATTCCCTGATTATGATCGTAAGTAAAGTCTCCAACCGATTTCTGTAAATCGGTAAAAAAAAAGATAGTACGTCTTATATCGATTATCGAACAAAACTCTTTAAAATTAAGCCTATCGTAGTAAAAGAAGGAATGATACTTCCAGATGTGTGACCACGGGCACTAATATGGAGTAAAATTGTCATAATACAGGATCCAGCCTCCTTGATTCTAAATAAAATTGAGAACCATTTTTCATTGTCTTTCCCTGCCAAAATCATTTGAAAGTTGAAGAATATATCCTCAGAAATACAAAACCCTACAATTGCATGCGTCCTTACAATATGTCAGAAATAACTAATCGCATCAATTTTCTAATAAGCATAGTTAGAAAATAGCTGTATTTTCATTATGTTATTATTTGAACCCGTAAAAATATTTCATTAACCGGCTTTCGTATTATTGTATTAACTATTTCTTTTCTTCCCGTCGTTTTTTTCGATTTTTTGCGTTATTACGATTTCCGCTATTGTTAGTTTTTGAAATTCATTTTTTCATTCTCTGGAAGTTTTCCTTTTCTTTACAAGCAAATGT
>CAYTLQ010000110.1:0-10680 GCA_964438715.1 uncultured Ignavibacteriaceae bacterium | reverse complement strand
CTCACATGCTGCCTCAAAAATAGCCCTGGCTTGCATTTCGGTAATTTCAGGATATGTTATACCAAGACGACAGCCTCGGAAACCAAGCATCGGGTTAAATTCGTGTAAGCTGTCAATTTTTGATTTCAGTTTTTCGTAAGTGATACCTAACGCTTCTGCGAGTTCGCGAATCTCATTTTCTGCATGAGGCAGGAATTCGTGAAGCGGTGGATCAAGTGTTCTGATTGTAACAGGAAATCCATTCATCGCCTTGAAAATGCCTTTGAAATCTTCTCTCTGATAAGGAAGAAGTTCAGCAAGGGCAGCTTTACGACCTTCGAGCGTTTCCGATACAATCATCTTACGCACGGACATAATTCTCTCTCCTTCAAAGAACATGTGCTCGGTGCGACACAATCCTATACCTTCCGCGCCAAAAGCGATTGCATTGCGTGCCTGATTCGGCTGATCGGCATTTGTGCGAATACCAAGCTTGCGGTATTTATCTGCCCAGGTCATAAGTGTGTTATACATACGGAACTGTTCTGAATTTTTTGCATCCAGTGTTTTTTCAAGAAGAACCTGAATAACTTCCGATGGTTTGGTTTCGAGTTTACCAACTATAACCTCGCCGGTTGTTCCATCAATTGAAATGTATTCACCTTCTTTTACCACTATGTTCTTATTTGCAACCGAAATTGTTCCCGCCTGATAATCAATGAGGAGTGCACCACAACCAGCAACACAAACCTTACCCATCTGACGAGCAACAAGAGCGGCGTGCGAGGTCATTCCGCCGCGTGCTGTCAGAATACCTTCAGCGGCATTCATACCTTTAATGTCTTCAGGTGAGGTTTCAATACGAACAAGAATTACTTTATCGCCATTGGCGGCCATTATTTCTGCATCCTGTGCGCTCAAAGCAACCTTACCTGAAGCGGCTCCGGGACCTGCATTGAGCCCTTTCGCTATCAGTCTGCCTTCCTCAATAGCTTTTGCTTTTTCTGCTGAGTCGAATACCGGACGCAATAATTGATTGAGCTGGTTTGGCTCAATGCGCATAAGAGCTTCTTCCTTGCTGATAAGCCCTTCTTTGACCATATCCAATGCAATCTTTACTGCTGCAAAACCGGTGCGCTTACCTACACGACATTGCAACATCCACAATCTTCCTTGCTGAATGGTAAACTCAATATCCATCATATCAGTGTAGTGTTTTTCCAGAATCTTCCGATATTTGTCGAGTTCTTTATAAAGTGCCGGACTGTTTTCTTTTAGTGTAGCTATCTTTAATGGTGTCCTGATACCTGCAACAACATCTTCACCTTGTGCATTGAAAAGATATTCTCCATAAAATACATTTTCACCGGTTGCAGCATCACGGGTGAAAGCAACACCTGTACCCGAATCCTCGCCCATATTTCCAAAAACCATTGACTGCACATTTACTGCAGTGCCCCATGATTCGGGAATATTGTTCAACTTGCGATACACGATAGCACGCTCATTCATCCATGAGTTAAACACTGCTCCAACGGCTCCCCACAATTGTTTATGCGGATCTTCCGGAAAATCGTGACCGGTTTTTACTTTAATTTCTGCTTTGAACTCAGCAACCAGTTCTTTCAGATCATCGGCAGTAAGTTCGGTATCCAACTCAATTCCGCGTGCTTTTTTCTTAGCATCAAGAATTACTTCAAACGGATCGTGGTCATGCTTATTGACCGGCTTTAATCCCAGAACCACATCGCCGTACATTTGAACAAAGCGGCGATACGAATCGTAAACAAACCGCGGATTATTGGTCTTTGCAATCAACCCCTGAACAGTAGTATCGTTAAGTCCAAGATTTAAGATTGTATCCATCATTCCGGGCATGGACGCGCGTGCGCCTGAGCGAACAGAAACAAGAAGCGGATTTTTTGGATCTCCGAAAACCGCTCCCATTTCTTTTTCTACTTTCTTTAATGCATCAAGGACCTGCTGCTTTAATTCTTTTGGATAAGTACGCTTATTTGCATAGAAGTAGGTACATACCTCCGTGGTTATAGTGAACCCGGCAGGTACCGGCAGCCCGATGTTTACCATTTCTGCCAGATTTGCACCCTTACCCCCCAGCAGAGCTTTCATTTCAGCTTTTCCTTCAGCTTTCTTACCGCCGAAGAAATAGACATATTTTTGAGTTTTTGCCATTTGTTTTTCTCCTGTATTAGGTCGTTTTGTTGTGGGGTGAAACACTGTTGTTTTCATTACCCCTGTTCTGTTTATTACTATTTTCTTTTAGAGCATTCATTAAAAACTTTTTCCATTCCTCCTCATCATCAAGATGCATAGTAATTTTAACTGCATAGATATCAATATCATCAAGTTCTTTCTTAAACCGCGATAATTTTACTGCATCCTTTTCTGTTGTAATCACTGAGTGACTGTTTCGTGCGTAAAATTCCCTGCGAATCAGTTGCACTTCATCAATAGTATAATATTTATGATCTCTGAAGATAAGGCGGTCTTTTGAGTCAATTTTCAATACCTCAAGCAAAGTGATAAACGAATACGGATTCGCTATTCCACACAAAAGGAGGCTCTTTTGATTTTCGAAGATACTTTTATCGTAAAATTTATTGTCGCGAACATCAATAAATCCCTCAGCGCTATAATATCCGGTAAATAATGGCAATCCTTCAAAATATTTACGATATTTAACCGGAATTTCTTCTTTGGCCGAAAATTTTCTGTTCAATATAACACAGTCTGCACGCCTAACCTCCGGGATAGGTTCCCTAAGGTTTCCGGTGGGTAATGCGATGCGACGCAATGCAGTACCACCGGTAAGGAATCGTTGTTCAATAATCACTATATCTAAATCCCTTTTTATCCACCTGTGCTGAAATGCATCGTCGAGTAATAAAATATTTATTCCTGTTTCTTTAAGAAAATTTTCTGCACCTGTTACCCTGTCCTCACAAACTGCGGCAGGCACATTACATTCTTTAGCCGCCATATAAATCTCATCGCCGGCTTTTTCAACATCAGTCAGAAATTCACTCCCATTGTTTACGAGAAGATATCCATCCGATTTCCGCCCGTATCCTCTGCTGAGAATGCCGGGTTTCCAGCCGCTATGTTTCAAAAGATTTGCAAGATACATAGTAAATGGGGTTTTCCCACTACCCCCAACCGTTAGGTTACCTACTGATATAACAGGCACCGCAACTTCGGAAACTGAGTAAATTCCCCTTTCAAAGAAAAGATTTCTCAGGTACACCAAAGCCAAATACACCGGAACCAGAGGAAGTAATAATACACGAAAAATATCGAGAAGTTTCATAGGTTAAACACCTCAGCTTCTTTCTGCAAAGAGTTTAACTTGATTTCTGCATCGGCTATTACCTCCGAAACCTCTTCATACAGCAGGCTTTTTTCAATGTAAATAGGATCGGAATACACCATCCTTACTCGACTAAACGGTTTAGGGACAGCAAAACTATCCCAACTATGAAGTCTCCTGGACTTTTCATATCCGACACCAACCAGCACAAGCGGAGCCCCGCTTTTCTTTGCCGCTATAACTGCACCTGCTTTAAACTGTCTTGCCGGACCTCTTGGTCCATCGGGAGTTAAAGCAACTGATCCTTCATGTCTGGCGAAATCGATCATAATTCCCAGAGCAACATCTCCACCCCGACTACTGGAGCCTCGTAAAACCGTATAATTCCATTTCGACAAAATCCGTGCAAGAATTTCCCCATCTTTACTGAGACTGATTAACCCGAGATATTTCCTGTTACGATGCCAAAACCATGGATAAAGCATGGTTCCATGCCAAAAAGCAAGAATGAAATTCTGTCCTTTATTAACAAGTTCATCAAATCGTTCGGCATTTACTCTTTCTACTTTAAGAGTACGGCAAAGTAATGTAACAACATTCCCCAGTAACAGTATCCCAAGCAGCCGCAGAAAAGAGTATTTTACCTGTTTTAGCACCATTTCAACTCACCTGATATTATTTCCGCGGCTCTTTCAGCGGCTTTTAAACTACCGAGATTTTCTTTAATCGCTAAGAGTTTTCTCCGTACCTCAGAAGCATAATCCAAATCGGTAAAATATCTGCTACATACAGCCTCTATGTTTTCGGGAGTAACATCATCCTGTATGAGTTCCGGAACAATTGTCTCCTGCGCAACGATATTTGCCAATGCAATATTCTTTATTTTTATGAGAATTTTCCCTATATGGTAAGTAAGTGCAGATGTTTTATAAACCACAACCATCGGAAGACCCATCAGTGCCGCCTGAAGTGTAGATGTACCCGATTTAATTATTCCGGCAGAGGAATATCTCATTAGCTCATAGGTCCTATTGTAAGCAACAGTAAAATCATTTCTCCCTGAGAGAACTGAAAAAATTTGCGGATTAATGTTTTCCGCACAAACCACCACAACTTCTAAATTAAATTTTTTGGCTATTCTGGTCGCACCTTCCAGTGCGGGGACAAATATTTCTTCTACTTCTTGCTTCCGGCTGCCGGGCAATACTAACAATATCTCTTTCGAAGGATCAATATTAAGTTCACTATATAACTTTTCTTTTGTAACAAAAGAGTATTCCTGCAACTGCTCGATGAGCGGATGTCCGACAAAAACAGCATCAATATTATGCGACCTGTACATTTCCTCTTCAAAAGGAAAAACAACGAGCATTTTTTTTACAGACTCTCGGATTTTTTTCACTCTGCCTCTACCCCAAGCCCAAAGCTGTGGAGAAATATAATATATTACTGCTACTCCCAACCGGCTAAGGGTTTGTGCAAGATTGAGATTAAAACCGGGGTAATCAATTAATATTGCGTGTGATACTCCACGCTTTTGTACTTTTGAAATTATATCATTTTTCACCCGACGAATAAACGGTAGGTGTTTCACAACTTCAACAAAACCTAAAAATGCGAGATCGTTGCTATGATATAGCAATTCAACGCCTTCACTCTGCAAGCGGTTTCCACCAATACCAAAAAACCTTACCTGAGAATTTTTCTTCTTTAATTCCCTTACAAGACCAGCGCCATGCATATCACCGGAAACCTCACCGGCAACAATTAAAATAGTATCCAAAAATCTTTACGAAAATTTTCTTACGATATAAAGAAGCAATATTGTAAAACTCACAAAAGCAAAAGCCTGAAAAGTACGCCTCTCAGAGCGCAGTCCGGCTTTAAGATTAAACTCCGGCTGTGGAATCGCCGGATTTTTATATGCCGAAAACCTGAAAAAGAAACGCGGTACAGCATTAAAATAATCTTCATAATCTTTTCCGAACTGCTGTTTGAGATATTTTTCTTCTTCAAGCACAATTATATGATACTGAAAGAGAAAATACATAAGAGCCAGGAGCGGCAGAAAAGGAAATAACGCAAAAGACATTACACCCATACCAACATAAAGCAGAATATTCCCCACATACAGAGGATTTCTGACATAAGCAAAAGGACCACTGATAATTAAAAATGTTCCACCCACTGTTCCTGTAGTGCGTGTTTCACTTCCCGCCCAGCTTACCCCCCAGAGCCGTATCAACTCTCCCGCACATGCAATAGTAAACCCTGTTAGCAGGCTCCAAATATTAGGCACAGCATAGAACAGCATTACAAGTAAAAACGGTATAGGTGTGTAACTTCGGTACTTGAAGATGGTAGCTGCGAATCCTTTAGACATATAGTATTTTCCTTATTCTTTCTCAGCCCAGGCGATAAACTTCATTTCGCTTCAACACAGCCTGATGGCGTTTCTTTAATCGTTTTCTTGAAAAAAATTGTTCAAGTGTTTTTTGTATATCTGCAAATGTCCGATATGGGTAAAAAGTAACTCTTTCTTTTTCACAGAACTTCAGCAAATCATCTTTGGCAAATATGTAATCGCAGTAAAGCGCCGGACATGTATCGGAACTGCCGTTACCGATATAAATCGTAAAATCATCATCCGCACTATGGTTAAGTATATGATTTCGTTTACAGTTGGCACATCTTCTGCATTCCTCATCTCTGTATGGAAACCCTGGCAGGAATTTCCCTTCCGGCGTTTTAATGATTTTGTTTGAGTAAAATGGAATTGAACTTATACCCTCTCTTTGTAAAATCTGCTTTATGTAAAATTCAAATCCGTCGCTTAAAATCATCAACGAACAGTTCCTGGTTTCACAATACTGCACAAATTCACGGAAGGATGTGTCAATTTCAAAGGTATCAATAAATCCTGACATGTTATTGAAATCTAATGTCGGTACAGCATCAAATAACCTTCGCCAACCTTCAAAAGCAGGAATTCGTAATTGCCGAATGTCTTCAACAATTTTGTAAATTTTATCGTGGTCCCCATATTCCAGAAACATGGAGGCTCCAACATCTTTTCTTGTAATTGTTCCATCAAAATCAATAAAAATTCTGACCTTCGATGTATCGATGGTTACAGCAACACTTTCCTGCTTAATGTCCGGTGTTATCACTGACTTTCCTTTTCGACAATAACAAATTTTTTCACGCCAACTTCTTTCCCGATTGTATATCGAAAAAAATAAACACCTGCGGGAAGGTCTTTACGATGGAATACATAATTATTTCGCCCTGCATCGGCGGAGTAAATATTTTCTTCGAATACCTTTTCTATTCGCGAATTATAAAACTCAAATTTTACATCATCGCTTTGCGGAAGGTAGAAGTTGATACTAGTAGAATCAGAAAACGGATTCGGAAAATTCTGCAACACAACAACCGAATCTCCATAGTTTTTTATGTAGCTGAGTTTAATTATATCGGAAACCTGAATATTTCCGGAGGATGCAATCTGAACAAGCCGGAAAAAATAAATTCCATCGTCCGTTGGTCTGAAAGAAAAATTATATTCATTAGAACCCGGCAAAGGCTTTGCCGCGACTGTATTCAGCTCTTCCCAGGTTGTATCGTTAACCGAACCAAGTAAAAACTGTTCAAGACGATAACCGGAGATATTTGTTTCGTTTAGAGTTTTCCAGGAGAGAATTATTTCTTCTCCGGATACTTTTGCATCGAAATTAAGTATCTGTCCTGCAACCGAGCGATCATGATAAACTCTCTGCCCGAAAATGCCATGTACACCTTTTGAAGATTGCCGCATAAAAGCTATTAACCCGCCGGTTTTATCACTGATAATACTCAGATAACTCTTCTCCGTATCTTTTGATAGCAGTACAGGAGTTCCTGATAAATCCCATAATTTGACGCCACTACCATCAAACATCTGTGCGAAAACGGCAGTATAATTTTGTTCTTCAATTTTTTCTAACCAACTGATCATAAAACGGCTCCCTATGCCCCGTGCCAGAGAGTGACTAAATTGGTTGCCATGCGGCTCTGAAACATAAATACCACCATCGCCCCAAAGAGGTTTTCCCATGAATGTAAAACGCTGTACGCATATTCTTCGTGCAGATCCCTTTTCTTTTATCCAGGCAATCACAAATCCTGAATCCTCGAAAGGCAGTAACTGAGGACTTGTGTTTAATCCATCTGTCCTGGGACCGACACTTTTTGCATCATCGTCAATAAGCACGCCTTTTGCTGACATTGTACGAAAGTAAACATTTCTGTTTTTTCCGGGAGTTTGCCATGTAAATACAATAAATCCATTATCGAGACGAGTTGGTTTATAGCTTAGCACATTGTAAGAGGAAGGCGAAATGCGGATTGGCTGCTTATAAATAAAAGACTTCCCTCTATCGTTCAGATGATAGCCCTTTATGGTATTTTTTCCCCGTTCTGTTTCAAGCCAAAATATAAAAACTCCGCCCTGATGGTCAGGTACTAGAGATGGTTCAGTAATAACAGAATTTCCGGAGGCAACGGCTATACCGGTACCGGGAAATTCTATGTATCCGGCACTTGATACTCTTTGTACAAATAATGTATAACGGTTCTTTATTGTATCTTTTTCAACAACACTTATATAACTTGTACCAAATGAATCAACCGACGCCGACATACCTGCTATTTCTCCGAAAAATGAACTTACAGATATCCCATCGCCCCAGTGGTTATAGCCATCATTATGAATGCGCTGAACATATACGGTTGAACTATTTTCCGGAGAATATTCACGCCAGAAAACATATACCGTTCTATTGGGTCCTGCAACAGAAATCGGAAACTCCTGACTAAACTGTCGTGAGGTAACCCGTTTTCCATCAACGCTCAACCTCGTCTTTCCATTTACATCTACTGTCTGATAACGAAGAATTGATGTTATAGAATCAATTTTATCCTGCCATAATAATAGTGCTCCTCCGGCGGAGTCCTCTATTGTTTGTAAATTAACCGGGTTCTTCACTTCGAAAACCAATTGCTTAGAGGCCTCAATACCGGGATTCCATTGTGCATTTAGTACACCAAATGCCGAAAACAAGAGAATAAGAATGCCGATTTTAACCTTCAATATTCATATCTCCGTCAAATTTTACCGAAACCAGCTTAGAAACTCCCATTTCCTGCATGGTCACTCCGTAAAGTGCGTCAGCGGCTTCCATTGTGCGCTTGTTATGCGTTACAACAATAAATTGCGTGTTTTTAGAAAATTCACGAATAATGTTCGTAAACCTATCAATATTAGCATCATCGAGTGGTGCATCAATTTCGTCAAGAATACAAAACGGACTTGGTTTTACAAGATAAATTGCAAACAGAAGCGCAATTGCAGTGAGTGTTTTTTCTCCTCCTGAAAGCAGTTCGATTGAAGTTGGCCTTTTTCCTTTTGGCTTAGCAATAATTTCAATTTTTCCCTCAAGCGGGTCAGCGTTTTCTTCAAGTTTCAAATCAGCCTCATCACCCGGATTAAACAATGACCGGAAAATACGGATAAAATTATCCCTGATTTTTTCGAAGGTTTCCATAAAAAGAGCCTTCGCTGTTGAGTTAATCTCTTCAATAGTCTTAATGAGATCTTTTTCAGAGTCAATTAAGTCGTTTCGCTGTTTATGAAGAAAGTCAAGACGCTGTTTTTCTTCTTCATATTCAGAATATGCAAGAAAGTTTACCGGCCCAAGATTTTTTATCTGTTGTTTATAGTTGCTTACTTCATTAGAGCGGCTAGTGAAATCAAAAGTAGTATTATCTTCAAATTCTTTTAACTCAAGCTGAATAGAGTAACTGTCTTTGGCATGTTCAGCAAGATTATTAGTTTTCAGTTCTATTTCGTTAAGTTTAATATCAAATGAATATATGTCGTTACTCAGTCGGTCTCGCTCTTTTCGTAATTCAGACTGACTTTTTTCCTTTGCAGTAATGTCGGTTTTTACTTCGTTATAACGGGAATAAATTCCGGATTCTTCTTCCATTAATTGTGACTTACTCAAAAGAATTTGCTCAAGTTCCTTCTTTAAATTCTTTAATGAGTCTGCTAATGTAATTTTTTCCTGATCGGCAATATTAATATCTTCTTCACGCTTGCTAATCGTCCGGCGAATTTGCTCAAGGGATTCCTCGCCTCTTTTCACAGCGTTGTTAAGATTATTCTTTTCTCCGCTTCTTCGTTCAATACTGATGTTTAGGATATTTAACTGATTTTGTGTTTTTGCGGCTTTCTCTTCCGCAAGCCGGAAATCCTGCTCAAATTGAACTTTCTCGGCTTCTTTTGCCTTCAATGATTCTGCAAACTCCTGCACTTCTGTGTTTGCGGAAGTTATCAGTTTTTCCAGATCTGCAGCGCCATGAACCAGTTCTGCAAGCTCAGTACGGATTTTTTCTATTTCGTCCATGGTCTTCTTTTTCTCGAACTCAAACTGTCCGATCTGTTTTTCAATATTGGCGAGGTCATTTATCAAGATACGGGAAGTATCGGCAAGAGACTTTAGATCTATTGAGGCAAATTTCTTCTCAAGAAACTCTATATTCTTTTGTGTTTCTGTTAATGCCGCTTCCTTAATTGGAAATTCTTTTTTCAAATCCTCAAGCATTTGCCTTCGTCCGAACAGTGTATCATCCAACTTCGGAGCAGCGCCACCTTCAATACAGCCGTCGGGTAATATTACATCCCCGTTTAATGTGGTAAAATGAAAGCCTTTATATTTCATCGAGAGTGCAAAAGCATTCTCAAGATTATCTATAACCGCATGTCCTTCTAATACACGATTAAGTAGTTGTTCCCACTTCCCCGATGATGAAATAAAAGACGATGCCCAGCCGATAAATCCTTTTTCTTTTTCCAGTTTGCGTGCGGCTCTTTTGCGGAAATAGGCATTAACTTTTGCAAGAAATCCCTGCGGGGCGGATTTTTCATCATAAATATAAAATGCCGCTTTTCCATAATCGTTCTCTTCAAGATATCTAATACCTTTTTGAACATCCTCGAGCGTTTCAACCATTATATTATTTAAATCATTCTTTAAGGCGGCTTCAATTGCAAAACGAAAATCCTCTTTTACATTACCAATGTTTGCAAGAAGATGCTTTTCACCTTTATTCCACTGAGAATTTTCAAGGAGCGCTTTTGCACCTTTTGAAAAGCCCTCAAGATTCTCTATAACATTTGTGAGAAAATTGATTTTATTCCGAAGAGCATTTATGATACTCCGCTGATCCAGTTCTTTATTACGAAGTATTACAAGTTCACTCTCTAGTGTGCTTCTTTCCTGTTTCTTTTCATGATACAAATTCTCCGATTCTTTCAGCTTCTTTTCCGT
>CAYTLQ010000109.1:0-13825 GCA_964438715.1 uncultured Ignavibacteriaceae bacterium | reverse complement strand
GACCATCGTCATAGCTTCGGATTGGGTTGGGTTTACTTTACCCGGCATTATAGAACTTCCGGGTTCATTTTCAGGAAGGTGGATTTCCTGGAGACCACACCGTGGACCTGAACCAAGCCAGCGAATGTCGTTGGCTATTTTCATCAGAGATGCGGCAAGCGTTTTTAAGACACCATGAAATTCTACCAAAGCATCATGTGTAGCAAGCGCTTCGAATTTGTTTCTTGCAGACACGAATGGTTTACCGGTTAGTTCTGCAATTTTCTTTGCGGATTTCTCTGCAAATTCCGGATGCGTGTTAAGCCCTGTACCAACAGCCGTTCCCCCAAGGGCTAGTTCATATAAACGGGGGAGAGCGCTGTAAATTCTTTCCAGCCCATTAGTTAATTGCTGAACATACCCACTAAATTCCTGTCCAAGTGTCAGGGGTACAGCGTCCATAAGATGTGTTCTGCCGATTTTAATAATATCATTGAATTCATCAGCCTTTGCCTGAAGAGCATCACGCAAACGGGTAACCATGGGAATTAACTGACGGTGAATTTCTTCCACAGCCGCTATGTGCATTGCAGTTGGAAAGGTATCGTTTGAACTTTGTGCTTTGTTAACATCGTCATTGGGATGGATAGGTTTTTTACTGCCGATGACTCCACCGGCTAACTCTATTGCCCTGTTTGAAATAACCTCATTAACATTCATATTAGTTTGAGTACCGCTTCCAGTTTGCCAAACTACAAGAGGGAAATGATCCTGAAGTTTTCCTTCAATTACTTCATCTGCCGCCTTAACAATCAGATCGGCTTTTTCTGGGCTGAGAATACCGAGTTCTTTATTTACGATTGCTGCGGCTTTTTTCAGAATGCCGAATGCTCTTATAAGCTCAGGGGGCATTTTTTCACCCCCGATTTTAAAGTTCATCATCGAGCGAGCAGTCTGTGCGCCATAATATTTAGAGGCGGGAACCTGAACCTCGCCCATAGTGTCTGTTTCAATTCTATATTCCATGACTGATAGGTCCTCTACAATTAAAAAAATGTCAATGCAAAATATGTATATCGGATTATTTATGCTAAAAACATCTTTACATCACCGGCACCTTCACGGAGAATTTCGGGAGCATCATCGCTTAGATCAACTATGCTGGAAGGTTTATTCGAGAGTGAACCTGATGAAAGCATCAGATCAACCAGAGGAGAAAAAATTGCCTTTATTTCCGAAGGGTCAGTTAAAATTTCGCCCATACGGTTTGTTACACTGGTACTTACGATAGGGTTTCCGAGTTCTTTTGCCAAAGCCAATGCAACCGGATGATTCGGGACACGAATACCAACTGTTTTTCGTTTTGTCCAAAGTTTTTTCGGTACTTCTTTTGCGGCGGGCAGTACAAAGGTATAAGGTCCGGGAAGAACACTCTTCATTGAACGATAAGCATAATCCGAAACCTTTGCATATTTTGAAATATCTTTTAGGTCGGGGCAGACAAAAGAAAATAGTTTTGTTCTTCCATCGTTTTTTATCTGAAAAATTCTTTCAAGAGCGTCCTGATTAAAAATATCGCAACCAATACCATAAACAGTATCAGTAGGGTAAATTATTACCTTGCCATTTTTCAAGGCTTCAACAGCTTTATTAATGTAGCGTTGTTGCGGGGTTTCGGGGTGAAGTTCATAGTATTCCATAGTTGTGCCTTTCGCAATTCTGTTTAGAATCATCTTAATACCGATACAAATTTTTATAGGGAATTATCGGCATTTTGCATTTTAACTTATTTTTTGTTGATTGTCAAGAATTTAATGTTGAAGTGGAATCATTCACTTATTCAGGGAAATGATTCAGCAAAAGAAGTCTGTAGTATTGGTTTGATACGATTTTTTTCACGGTTATACAACGGTATTACCTTTGGAGAAACTAATTCTATGAAGCACGAAGAATTAGATTTTTTAACAGAATTTTAAGAGAAAAAAATGTTAACGAGTAATACAGCATTCCGATTTGCGATGCTTTCTTACAATTTAATGCGGTATGATTCCCGAATACCCGCACTCGGGGATGGCATAATATTAATCTTTCCCTTCTCGTTAATCAGGAAATAACCGGATATTGACAATTAACACTATCTTCGGAGGAAGAAATATTTCAGGATGCAGGAGCACCAATTACAATCTGGAGCTGACATAATATTTATGAAAAAAGTTACTGATTTTATAATTGGGCGGATTGCCGAATAGAGCATTCTTACAAAGATAACTTTGTAGATGATTTAAAAAATAATGAGCATTAATCACTGTATCAGGCAAATTACTGAATATTAAATATTGGAAGAGTTAGAATCTCGAATAATTTTCGATTGGGCAAAAAGAGGTATCGTAATAAGTTTGTCGCCGGATTATCTTTCCCCTTTTAGTTATTAAAAGTTTTCGGGAATTTGGTTATTTTTGGGGTCGTTATGATAAAAATGCGGAGAAATTAATGTCTTTAAAGGAAAAAATTAACGAAGATTTAAAAATCGCAATGAAAGGTGCTGACAAGGTTCGTCTTGAAACAATCAGGTCTATCCGTGCTGCAATATTGGAATTCGAAAAGAGTGGTATAGGTCGGGAACTTAACAGCGAAGATGAGCTAAAAATACTAAACAGCGCTGTTAAAAAGAGAAAAGAATCCATTGAACAATTTTTAGCTGGTGGAAGGCCGGAATTAGCCGCAAAAGAGCAGGCGGAACTTGATATTCTGATGGAATACCTGCCTAAGCAACTCACCGAAGCAGAAATCGAAGAAGAGATAAAAAAAATCGCTGGAGAATTAGGCTCTCAATCGAAAGAGGATTTTCCGAAACTCATGCCGGCTGTTATGAAGAGCCTGAAAGGGAAAGCAGATGGAAAAATTATCAGAAGCATTGTTGAAAAAACTCTTGGTATCAATTGAACTATATTGATGTAATTATTTTCGTCGCAGGAGCTGTGGCATTCATCCTTGGATTTAAGGATGGCTTTGTGCGTAAACTTATTGGTACAATTGGATTTTTTGTTGCCATTTTTCTTGGTATTAAATTCTCATCTTTGGCCGGTAAAGCAGTAACATGGCTAACCGGTATCGAACCAGAATTCGCCGCCATTATTGGTGGTTTTAGTGTTTTTTTATTAGTACTATTGATTACAGCGGTTTTGAAGCGGGTTATTCATCCTTTTGATAAGGTGAGTAATTTAATCAATCGGATTGTGGGAGGCATTGTTGGTACAATACAAATGTTGTTCTTTATCAGTGCCTTGTTTTATATTTTGAGTATATTCAAGTTCCCTTCAGAAGAAAATCAAAAGGCATCATTGCTATATTCCACCACAGCAGGAATACTACCTTATACAATAAATTTGCTGAATAAGATTACTCCTGCCGCAAAAGAAACCATACCCGATATCATTAACGACAAAGATTCACTCCGATGAGTTTAAGCGAAACGCTGGAAATTCTGGAATATCCTAAAGTACTGGGTTTTGTCAACAAATATTCAGTAACAGAGGGAGGGAAAAATTATATCAACTCGCTTACGCCGTTTTCAGGGATTGATTATCTTCGGGAGGGAGAAAATGTTAGTGAAGCAAAAGCCATTTTGATAAATCTATCGGATCCACCTCTCGAGAGCCTGCCTGATTTAACGAATGAACTGAATCTTGCGAAAATAGGAGGGGCAGTATTACAACCACAAAAATTACTTTTAGTACTGAAATTAGCCCGAGTATCCCGTACTCTCCAATCATTTCTCTATTCTTCAAAAAATGATGCACCGGAACTAAGTATTCTTTCGAAGGGATTGTTCTCGGATAAACTTTTTGAGCATCATATTACAACTATACTCGATGAGTCGGGGGAAGTTAAGGATAATGCAAGCAGAGAGTTACAGAAAATACGCACTGCAATTAGAGAGAAACAGTACGAATTACAGAAGATGGTTGCGCGTATAGCAAAAAATCTTTCTCAGGAGGACTTCCTCCGAGAGGAGTACCTTACTTTACGGGATGGCAGAGTAGTTATACCTATCAAGGTTGAACATAAGAGGCAAATAAGAGGATTTATACATTCTGAATCGGCAACGGGACAAACAGTATATATTGAACCGGAGGAAACTCTAAACCTTAATAACGAGATTGTTACTTTGGGTTTTGCAGAAAAAAGGGAGATTGATCGCTTATTAAAAGAACTCACTGCAAAAACCGGTGAAAGAGCTGAAGACCTGATTGAATCCCAGAGAATAGTATCTGTTTTAGACTCATATTTTGCCAGAGCGAAATATTCTATTGAAGTTCGAGGTGGTTTCCCTTCATTTAATACTCACGGCAAATTGGAGTTAAAAGATGCGAGACACCCAATTTTACTTCAAAAAACAGGCAGAGAAAAAACAATACCGTTAGATCTTGAGATAAAGGACGAAAAAATTATTGTAATTACCGGACCGAATGCCGGAGGGAAAACGGTTGTGTTGAAAACGGTGGGGCTGCTTTCTTGCTTAGCTTTTGCAGGGTTTCATATTCCTGCATCACCTGACTCAAGTCTGCCTTATTTCTCAGGAATTCATGTAGATATTGGGGACAAGCAATCACTTGAAGACGACCTCAGTACATTCAGCTCACACCTGACGAACATTAAAAATATTTTAGAAACAGCTGATGAGAACACTCTCGTTTTGCTGGATGAGTTAGGAACAGGAACCGACCCTTCAGCCGGTTCAGCTCTTGGAATTGCATGCCTTTTGACATTAAGAGATAAAGGCAGTTATGTACTCGCCACAACGCATTTCGGCCGATTAAAATCACTCTCGGAAGAATTTAGCGGGATAAAAAATTCTGCAATGGAATTTGATACAGTAAACCTTACCCCAACTTATCGATTTAAACAGGGAGTACCGGGTTCCAGTTATGCTTTTGAAATCTCCCGCAGAATTGGTTTCAGCGATGATTTTTTATCGAAAGCGCTTTCGTATTTTAATGAAAATGACTCCAGATTAGAAACACTTCTTGTAACATTGGAGAGGCGTGAACAAGAACTTCAGGAAAAAATAAGATACTATGAAAGAGAAAATACCCGCCTGAAAGGGCTTACCCGACTTTATGATGAGAACATTAAAAAGTTAGAAAAAGAAAAAAACCTTAGATTGAAAAAAGCTAAAGAAGAAGCCGAAGCAATAATTAAGGAATCACAAAAGGAAGTTCAGCGAGTTATTAAAGAATTGCGTGAATCTTTTCGGGAAGCAGATCCTGAATATCAGAAAAGCCTCATCAGAAATGCTCAGTCAGCCTTAAAAAATCTTAAAGAGAAAAATGAAAGAATGAAGATCAGCGATGCAGTTGAACAAACTTCTTTTATATTTAAAATCGGTGATGTTGTTAAAATTAAATCCTCCTCAATAACCGGTAAAATTACTTCCATTGACGAGACGAAAAACGAAGCTGGAATTCAGGCGGGAAATTTAAAGATTAAAGCCTCGCTGAATGACCTTGAACCCGATGATAAGCGTGCAAAAACAGAAACGGTTCATTTTCATTCGGTAAATGATGATGTAAAGTTTCGTATGGATATCAGGGGAGAAAAACCTGAAAATATTAATTTTGAGGTAATACGATTTATCGATTCCGCCTATTCAGGTGGGATGGATAAAATTGAAATTTTGCATGGCAAAGGTAATGGTGTATTAAAGAGAATGGTTAAAGAGATTTTGGATAACCATCCCGGTGTAAGAAGATATTATTTTGCACCTGTAGAAATAGGCGGTGAAGGAATCACTATAATTGAATTTAAGAACTGAACACTGTGATTAAAAGAATTCTTATCGTTAACCGCGGTGAAATAGCCGTGCGTATAATCCGGGCATGCCGTGAAGCGGGCATTACTTCAATTGCTGTTTTTTCTGACGCAGATAAAAATTCACTTTATACTCGTCTTGCAGATGAAAGCTATCATCTGCAGGGTACTGCCGCTTCAGATACCTATCTTAACATATCAAATATAATTTCTTTAGCTGTTGAAATACAAGCAGATGCAATTCATCCGGGTTATGGATTTCTCTCTGAAAATGCAACATTTATTGAAGCAGTCGAGAAAGCAGGAATTATTTTCATCGGACCGTCAGCAGAATCGGTAAAAATGATGGGTAGTAAAACAGCGGCAAGAGCTTTGATGCAGAAAAACGGAGTGCCTATAGTACCCGGAACGACTGAACCGGTTAGTAGTGTGGAGGAAGGAAAAGTTATTGCCGGTCAAATAGGGTATCCGGTTCTCCTTAAAGCCTCGGCAGGCGGTGGAGGAAAGGGAATGAGAAAAGTTTTCGAAGAAAGCGAATTTTCGGAGAATTTTCTCTCTGCCAGCAGGGAAGCACTGAAAGCATTCGGGAATGATGCGGTGTATATAGAAAAACTCATTCTTAACCCCAAACATATTGAAGTTCAGATTATTGCCGATAAACACGGCAATTACACCCACCTTTTTGAGAGAGAATGTTCAGTACAGCGCAGGCATCAAAAAATTATTGAGGAAGCGCCATCTTCATTTGTCGATGAGGAAACAAGACATCGTATTACCTCAGCCGCAGTTAATGCCGCCAAGGCATGCGGATATTACAATGCGGGTACAATTGAATTTCTGATGGACAATAATAAGAACTTTTATTTCCTGGAAATGAATACTCGTCTGCAGGTCGAACATCCTGTAACTGAAATGATCACAGGGATCGATCTGGTTCAGGAACAGATTAATATTGCTCAGGGCGGGGTACTTTCGTTTCTGGGTAGAGAATTAAGAATAAATGGCCATGCAATTGAGTGCAGAGTAAATTCTGAAGATCCTGATAATAATTTTTTACCTGCCACCGGTGTAATACGATATCATCGAAAACCTTCAGGTGCCGGTGTGAGAATTGACGAGGGCGTGGATGCCGGCTCAGAGGTGACAATTCATTATGACTCTTTGCTGACAAAAGTAATAACTCACAGCAACAGCAGATCCAAAGCAATTAATAAAATGCTTGCAGTACTGAAAGAATATTATATTGACGGGGTACAAACGAATATAGGGTTACTTCAGTGGATTTTGCGTTCAGAAAGGTTCCGCTCGGGTGATTATAGCATTAACTTTGTTGAAGATGAATTTTTACCGTTGGTGCCAAATAAATGGTCAGTTGAAATGAAGGAGTCACTAAGTGATATTGCGACACTTGCTGCTGTTTTGCTGAAACAGAATAACAATAACACATCAACAAAAACCAACAGGCAGGAGTTACAGTCGGAAAATCGATGGGAAAGACTTAAATATGAGTGAATTCATTGCTGAAATAGAAGGAATAAAGAAGACTGTTGCCATCGAGGGAGATGGTATTATAAGCATTAACGGCAGGAAGTTTTCTTATGAAATATTAGTAAATACCCATCACAAATTACTGTTGAGGGTTGCGAATAAAATTTACACAATAATAAAAGTTAACGAAAATTTAAAACCGATTGCAATTTTGCTAAATGGCAATTATTTTCACATTTCTGTAAAAACAAAATTGGAGGAGTTTGCCGCTTCGGTGGCAGAAAGTCGGGGTCATCACCATAAGGTGTATGATTTTAAGTCTCCAATGCCGGGGTTGGTTCTGAAAATTAAGAAGAGTGTTGGTGATAAAGTAGAGAAGGGTGATTCGATAATGATTCTTGAGGCTATGAAAATGGAAAATGATATTAAATCGCCATCCACAGGGGTGGTAACAAAAATTATGGTTAATGAAAAGGACCCTGTGGAAAAGGGCGCTGTTCTGTTTCGAATTGAATAATTCCAAATCCGTATTTCGGGAGTACCCCGTATAAGCGGAGAAAATATAAACTAATAATCACGAGGAGGTAGCGTGAAAAACAGAGTAATTCTCTGGGCGATAGCCGTTATGTTAGTAAGCAGAACTGTATTGGCTGGCGGCTTTCAGATCAATGAGCATGGAGCCAGAGCAATGGCTATGGGAGGAGCATTTACAGCAATAGCATTTGATCCTTCGGCTGTGTATTTTAATAATGCAGCACTTTCAAAGGTGAAAGGAATAAATGCAATGCTTGGGACAACCATTATTGCTCCAAGTGCATCATTCAGGGGTCCTTACGGTCCTACAGTTACAAATCCCACTATTGCAGAATCAAAAATGGAATCCCAGGTCTTCACCCCAAGTCACCTTTATGTTACTTATGGTGTAAACGATAAATTAACTCTGGGGTTTGGAGTAAATAATCCTTTTGGGCTTGGTACAAAGTGGGCTGATGATTGGGTTGGAAGATTTGTAAGTATTGAGGCAGATCTTAAAACATTTTCCTTTTCATTAGCCGGCGGTTATCAGCTTCTTGATAATCTTAGTATAGGCGCCGGACTACTGTATAATCTTGGCTCAGTTACTCTTGAAAGAAAAGCCGGATTCCCGCCATTCGCCGGTGAAGCTCTTGTAACTCTTGAAGGAGATGAATCCGGTGCAATTGGTTTCAGCGCAGGACTACTTTATGAAATTACCAAAAATCTTTCGTTCGGATTTTCTTACCGTAGTGAGGTCGAATACAATTTTGAGGGAACAGCCACCTCTGTAGGTCCTGCAATATTGAGCTCTTCACTTCCCCGCGGAGATATTTCGGCAACTTTTAGATCACCTCAACAAATGGTATTCGGACTTGGTTTTAATGCTACCGAACAACTTACCTTTAGCGCTGATTTCCAGATGGTTTCCTGGTCAAGTTATGATTCATTAAAAGTTGACTTCAAGGAAGCTTCACTTACCGATTTAGCCGCACCGCGGGAATATGAAGATACTTACATAATTCGATTCGGCGCTGAGTATGATTACGCTCCTAATCTGGCCTTGCGTGCAGGATTACTTTACGATAACAATCCCGTAAAAGATGAGAGGGTAGATGCTTCACTACCTGATTCGGATCGTCTTGGATTTTCTCTTGGGTTAGGCTATAATTTAACCGATAAACTTGTTATGGATGTATCGTATCTCTTCCTTCGTTTCAGTGAAAGAACAATCACAAATTCTAAGGTTGGTTATACACCCGCAGGTGATGCGTATATGAACGGGACATATAATTCTACAGCAAGCCTGTTCTCTGTAACATTCGGTTATAATTTTTAATTGAGAGGAGAGAACAATGAAATTCACAAAAGCATTTTTACTTTTTTTTGCGTTGCTGGTAATGACTTTTACCGGTTGCGAAGACCGTTCGGATCTTACTGCCCCCGCTCCTGTAAACACCGGAAGCGTAAGCTTTGCCCGTTTTGTTTCACTTGGTAATAGTATTACTGCCGGGTATCAATCAGGCGCTCTCTATGAAAGTGCTTCAAAATATTCATTCGGCGCCTTGCTTGCTAAACAAGTTGGGGCAGGTTATGTGTATCCGGTTTATACCGACCCCGGTACAGGAAACAGAATTGAAGTCGCCTCAATTTCTCCTTTTGCAACAAAGGTAAATGCAGCAATGGGTACCTATGCTAATCAGACTTATGCCGCTCCATTTAATAACCTCGGTGTTCCGGGAGCAACAGCATATGATATAATTGGTGCCACAAGTTCTACAACTTGTTTTCAGGCAATAAACGGTGGCGGACCCAATCCTATGTTCGATTTAGTATTACGCGGACTGGGTTCAGCATTTAGTCAGGCAAAGTCTCTTAATCCGACTTTTTTAACTGTCTGGATTGGAAACAATGACATTCTTGGTTATGCTACATCGGGTGGAACAAAACCCTATACACCTACTCCAAACTTTCAGGCATTCTGGAATCAGTTAGCTGATAGTCTTGCTTCATTAAATACAAAAGTTGTTGTCGCTAACATTCCAAATGTTACTTCAATACCATTTTTCACTACCGTTGGCGGTCAGTTAATGTTAGGTGGCGTAACCAAAGTATGGGCGGTTACTTCCACCGGTGATACACAGTATGTAAGTTTATCACAGAACCTGATAACGCTTCAGGGAAGTTCACTTGTTGCCGGCGGTACAGGTTTTGCAAAAGCTGCTCCGCTTCCAAACTCTGTAGTTCTTGATTCTGGGGAAGTTGCAACAGCAGTTGCCAGAATTACTGAATATAATGCTCATATTCAAAGCCTTGCGAGCGCTAAGGGCTTTGGTTATGTTGACTTCAATGCTCTTTTAGTTCCGTATGCAGATGCCGCAAAAACAGGTACTTATGTTACCGTTGACGGATTGAAACTTTCTACCGTTTATGTAACAGGAAATCTCTTCAGTCTTGATGGCGTTCATCCGTCAAATGTTGGAGCGGCGCTAATTGCTAATGAATTCATTAATGTAATTAATGCAAAATGGGGAGCATCTATACCAAAGATAAATCTTGCAAGTATTCCGGGTGGACTAGTTTTAGGGAAAATATACAGTTCGGTAAATACGGACTTCCGATTTTCCCCGCCGGCACATTCGATAATCTGCAATTTTAAGTTTTTATTTACTATTTTTTAGCCCCGGTTAATTTCTGCCGGGGCTTTTTTATTTGTACTTCACTACTTACTTTTTTCTACCAAATTGTTATTTTGCAATTGTAAAATTAATATGAGCAATACAATGCCATCACTCTTTAAGAACAGACTCCTTTTATTCATGTTATTTTTTTCTGTTCTAATTTATTCGGGTTGCTCATCATCGCCGGAGTCAATTGAAAAACGCGATGGTGAACAGGTAAAAAAGACGGAGACTAATACTGATACTATTTATGTTTTTGATAAAGTTCCTGTTGCAGACCCACCTACAGAAAATGATCCGAATACTGATCCCATACCTTCAGAAAACAAAGAGACAGAAGAAATTAAACCCTCCGGGGAATTGGTCACAAAATATGCTGTTCAAATTGGAGCTTACTCCACATTAGAAAAAGCTGATGAAATAGCTAATGAAGCCAGAAAAAAGCTCAAAAAAGAAATTTCAGTTACCTATGATGAATCAACAAAACTCTTTGTTATCCGTCTTGCCTCACATGAAACAAAAGCCGAAGCTGAAAAACAGCGGAATGAATTATGGAAAATGAAAGATTTTAAAGATGCATTCATAGTAACGGTGAATGAATCGAAATAATACGATGAAAGAGAAAATGAAGTCTCACATTAACAGAGGAGTCAACTTATGAAAAGAATTATTTTATTACTAAGTTTCGTTTTGTTTCTCGGAGCAGGAAATGCGCAGATAGAAAAACTGTGGACAAAATCTGTTGCTGATACCAGTTTGCCTACATGGTTTTCAGCTACCGGTAATACTGAACGCGGGTTTGCATACAATCCTTTAACAAATCATCTTTTAGTAGTTAGCAGAAACGCCGGAATATTCGTCCGGGTAATTGATGCAAATAATGGTAATGATCTTGGAACACTCGATGTAACAGGTATTTCCGGAGGTACCTTTGCATTAAACGACATTGAAGTTTCTTACGATGGCGTTATTTATGCTTGTAATCTTGTTACTGATTCTGCATCAACTTTTAAAATCTATCGATGGGCGAATGAGGCTGCAACGCCAACTGTTGCATTTGAAAGTACTTTGGGACTAAATAAACGCTGTGGTGATAATTTTAAAGTAAAGTATCTAGCAAATAATAATACTCTGCAGGTGTGGTTTGCTGAAGCCAAAACACATAAAGTTTATAAACTAAAAACCACTGATCAGGGCTTTACATTTGTTCAGGACTTTTTCATTCAACTGCCTCCTGCAACATTTGGCGGAGCTCCTTCTGTTGAGCCGCTTGAAGAAGATTCTATGATAATTACCAAAAGTTCAGGGAAATATATTCAGGCTTGGTCTTACACCGGTGCGCTTGTTGGGGAGATCCCCGGGAGTATTGTTGCAACCGGTGCAACCACAATTAAGTTAGTTAGTGCACAGGATTTGGGTTCCGGTTTTATTGCTTCTTTTCAATATGGTACCGGTATGAATAATGTGCGATTGATTGATACCGATGGCGAATTTCCCTCGTTCTTCCGTACTTATGGCATTACACCATCAACCGGATCCAATGCAAACGGAAATGGAACAGGGGATATTGCAGTTAAGTTTGATACCCCTACGAGCTTTATCATTTATTGTCTCGCAACCAATAATGGAATCGGAGCCTACAGGGTTACTTTCCCTTACATTATGAATGGAAGGATGCACGAAAAATATTTTCAAATGTCCTCCAAATTGAATAACAATGCCGGATTTGGTCCTAATATTGACATCCAACATATTGGATATAATGTTGCTAATGGTAAGCTGTATATTGCATTAGAATCAAAGGTTGATAAGACAAATAACAATGGAATTGTACTTTTCCTTGGAGTAAGCGGTCAGGATGGAGCACCTGCAGGAACTGCCCTGGGAGCTGTTAGTGGTGGTGGTCATCTGTTTGGTGTAACTGATCATCCGAATTATAAGAACAGCTTTACGACGAATTATGCATTTGTTTTAAATCCGGGCGGAGATGATACTCTTATTTATGTAGATGCCGCCAAATATACCTCTACCTCAAAAACTGGTGTTTATTTAGGTGCATGCCGTCAGGATGGCGCAACAGCTCAGGGTCCTTCAGGAGGAACAGTGTTCACTCCGAATTCTATTTCTTTTGGTTTTGATACGGCATGGGGTGGAAGAAGAGGATTTGAAATTGCCATACCTCTTTCCGAAATCGGAAACCCGCCGTTAAGCGCTTCCATAACCGTATTTGCGGCAGTGGTTTCTTCAACGGCATACTTTAGTGATGTGACGATACCGGGCAATGTAACGGGCGGCAATCCGGGATTTGATGTAAACTTTGGTACACTTCCCGGCGGACCATACAATTCTTATCCCGGTGTACTTCCTGTGGAATTAGTTTCATTTGCGGCAATGGTTAACGGAAGTCAGGTAACTTTACAATGGTCAACAGCCTCAGAACTGAATAATAAAGGCTTTGAAATTGAACGCAGTACCGATGGCATTAACTTCGTCTCTATAGGATTTATTACAGGTAAAGGTACATTTAACGGTATTAGTTCTTATAGTTTCACCGATGCAGGATTAAGTGCTGGAAAATATATCTATCGTTTGAAACAAATTGATTTATCAGGCGAATATGAATACTCTTCAAGTATTTCTGCTGAAATAAGCGGAACGGTTTACTCATTTGCGCTAGATCAGAATTACCCGAATCCATTTAACCCTGAAACTTCAATCCGCTTTAGTGTCCCCTCTGCCGGTGCAGTAAAACTTACTGTATTTGATGTTCTTGGGAATGAAGTTTACCTGTACAATACTGTAGCAGAGTCTGCCGGTAATTATACTATCAATATAAACGCTCGTGAGCTTTCAAGCGGAACATATTTCTATCGCTTAGAGCAGGGCAATAATGTTTTAGTTAAGAAGATGATGCTTGTGAAGTAAAAAAAGGAATATCTTGTAAAAATTTAACCCGGGTAAGTGCCCGGGTTTTTTTATTTTTAATTACAAACATTAAACTTATCTCTGAGGGTAAGTTTAGAAGGGTGTACGACATTTTGAGCTTAAATTTACTTTAAATCCAGAGGATCTTCGATTTTATCATATATCCAACCCCGAAAGGGTGATATTATCAATCAACATGAAAATATTTAGTTACACCAAAAATCACACAAAATAATATCACTCCTTCGGAGTTCGGTTTTATCGTTTCAATTTTTTCTATAACAATGTCACCACTTCGTGGTTATTAATTTCAACATCCGGAAAACAGATTATCTCCGGATTTCCTTTTCGGGATCAAATCCTGGAGGGATGGAATGATTATAGAAATATATTAACATTTAACATAAGAACCCTGAAAGGGTGATATT
>CAYTLQ010000108.1:0-6223 GCA_964438715.1 uncultured Ignavibacteriaceae bacterium | reverse complement strand
ATCAAATTCTGTAAATAAATAATTGTAATTTTAATCATAGAATAAAAAATTTTTCTATATGCTGTTATCAATTAATCCAACCAATAATAAAACCATTGCCGGATACGAAGAACATTCAGCGCAGTATGTTGCAGATATTATCGATTTATCCGCAAGGATGTTTGAAAAATATCAATTCACCTCTTTCGATGAACGAACCCGCAGAATGCAGAGAGTGGCGGAAATTCTACGGAACAAACTTCAGGAATACGCAGAGTTAATGACTAATGAAATGGGTAAGCCCATACTTCAGTCAAAAGCAGAAATAGAGAAATGTGCATGGGTCGCAGAGTATTATGCAGAAAATGCGGAAAAATTTCTATCGGATGAATTTATTAAAACTGATGCAACGGAGAGTTTAGTTGCATTTCGTCCATTAGGAATAATACTGGGTGTAATGCCGTGGAATTTTCCTTTCTGGCAGGTTTTTCGTTTTGCCTGCCCGACATTAATGGCAGGAAACACGGTGATTTTGAAACATGCTTCTAATGTAAGTGGTTGTTCACTTGCAATAGAAAAAATATTTAATGAGGCAGGTTTTCAGAAGGGGGAATTTAGTTCTATCTTGATCCCTGGCAGTAGCGTCAGGTCAATTATAGCGCATCCGGCAATTAAAGCTGTTAGTATCACGGGCAGTACTCCTGCCGGCAGATCGGTTGGTGAGGCGGCCGGATATCATTTGAAGAAGGCGGTTTTGGAACTTGGCGGGAGCGATCCATATATCATTCTTCAAGATGCAAACATTGCAGAGACGGTTCAGAGTTGTGTTACCGCCCGTCTAATAAACGGTGGACAGAGTTGTATTGCCGCAAAAAGATTTATCGTTGAGTCACAAATCTATGAACAATTTATTTCTGCATTCAAGACTGAAATGGAAAAACGATTGATGGGAGATCCGATGGATCCACAGTATCATATAGGACCCCAGGCACGGACTGATCTTCGCGATGAACTACATAAACAGGTAACAGATAGTGTTGCGTTGGGAGCAAAAATTATCAGCGGCGGATATATTCCGGATTTAGACGGAGCCTGGTACCCTCCTACAATAATTACAAATGTAAAGAAAGGGATGCCGGCGTATGATGAAGAACTTTTTGGGCCTGTTGCGGCAATAATCAAAGCCGAAGATGAGGCTGATGCATTTACGATCGCCAATGATACCGTTTTCGGTTTAGGTGCGGCAGTGTTTACCTCAGATTCCGATAAGGGGAAACGAGTAGCAAAATATTTACTTAATGCCGGCAGTTGCTTTGTGAACACTTTTGTTCGTTCAGATCCGCGTTTACCCTTTGGCGGAATAAAAGATTCAGGATTCGGGCGTGAACTTTCGCTTTATGGAATTCGCGAATTTGTTAACATAAAAACCGTTTATGTAAAATGAATTGTCGAATCCCTATTTAACATTTAAGGGTATTTCGATAGTTATTTCAACAATGATTGTAGTTGAAAAGTGCTATTTTTGTATAGCATAAATCATAGGTGTTCTATGGACAATATCTTTGACATTATTTCCCCGCCTGTTATTTGGTTCTTTTTTGGTTTAATTATTTTTCTTCTCGAATTAGCTGCTCCCGGTTTAATATTATTTTTTTTCGGTCTTGGCGCATGGATAACTGCAATTGTTACTATTGTCTTTGATCTTACACTTGCCTGGCAACTAACTATCTTTTTGATTACATCGGTTTCTTCTCTCTATTTTTTACGAAAAAAGTTTACAATACTGTTTGAAGGATATCGGCAGGGTAAAGAAAACCCTGATAAAAATCTGGATGATTTCACCGGAAAAAAGGTTATTGTGCGTGAAGCGATCATTCCTCCGAACCGTGGAAAGGTCGAACTCTATGGGTCGGTCTGGAGCGCTGAAGCCGAGACTGAGATAAAAGAAGGTGAAACAGCAGAGGTCGTGGCAAAAGAAAACATCACTTTAAAAGTTAAATCAATTCATTAAGGATTATATATGGATGCATTAGTTCCGGTTCTCGTCGGTGTAATAATTTTTGTATTCATCCTGTTTATCAGAACTATCAGGATAGTTCCCCAAAGGTCTGCATTTATAATAGAACGGCTTGGAAAATACAATTCTACATTGGATGCCGGTTTTCATATTTTAATGCCATTTATTGATAAAGTGGCATATAAACATACATTGAAAGAGCAGGCCATAGATGTACCTTCTCAGATATGCATCACCCGTGATAATATTGCTGTTGAGGTTGATGGGATATTATATCTTCAGGTAATTGACCCTATGAAAGCCTCCTACGGAATAAATAACTATCAATTTGCTGCAACACAGCTTGCCCAAACAACTATGAGAAGTGTCATTGGTAAACTCGAGCTTGATAAATCATTCGAAGAGAGAGAATCAATTAACAGTGCTATTGTTGATGCTGTGGATAAGGCATCGGAGCCATGGGGTGTAAAGGTGACCCGTTACGAAGTAAAAAACATCGTACCTCCGCAGAGTATAAAGGATGCAATGGAGAAACAAATGCGTGCTGAACGCGAAAAGCGAGCTCTTATTGCGGAATCGGAAGGTGAGAAGCAAGCAAAAATTAATCGAGCTGAGGGTGAAAAACAGGAAATGATTGCCAAATCGGAGGGGGAGAAACAAAAGCGTATTAATGAGGCAGAAGGTCGGGCGCAGGAAATTGAGCGTGTGGCTATGGCAACGGCAAAAGGAATAAGAGAAATTGCTACAGCAATAAATGAAGAAGGTGGAATGAAAGCGGTAAACCTTCGTGTCGCGGAACAATATATCACTGAATTTGGTAAACTGGCTAAGGTAAATAATACAATGATAATTCCCTCTAACATGGCTGACATGGCTTCAGTAATCTCGACTGCAATGAATATAATCAAGGAAACCAGTAATACTAAATAAATTACGCCTCTGTATAATTGAATCAGGACTTTCATTTTTTACCCGATTTTGTCAGTGCATTAAGGAATAATATTTCTTACGAAGAGTTATTCCTCCTTGTACAAAAACTAAGCATTGCGTTATTGATAGGCGTAGTTATCGGGTTGGAACGCGAGCACTCGAAAGCGAAGGATGAAAAAATCTTTGCCGGTATCAGAACCTATCCTCTCATTGCATTATGGGGATTTTTAGGAGCGTTCATTTCCTCATTTAGTGATATTAGTGTGTTTATCGCTTTTTTCATCCTTTTCTCCTTTCTTGTGGGCATTTCCTATTACCGAAGCTCGGGCGATGGCAGAATGGGAATGACCTCTGAGGTTAGCGCTGTACTTGTATTTATTCTTGGCTCGCTTGTGTATTGGAATTACATGCAAATTGCAGCTATTGCCGCAGTTTTCATTGCTTTACTTTTGTCCTTAAAACTGCAATTACATCAGTTTGTAGAGAAAATTACAGAGGAAGATATATTCGCCACTATAAAGTTAGGGTTGGTTACTATAATAGTCTTACCTCTACTACCCAATGAGTCATTTGGACCGTATCAGTTAATTAATCTTCGGCTGATATGGTACATGATCATTTTTATTGCCGGTATCAGTTTTATTGGCTATCTCTTAACAAAATTTATTGGTTATAAAAAGGGTATTTCCTACACGGCAATATTTGGCGGTTTTGTGTCAAGTACGGCCGTGACATATTCTTTTTCGAAGAAGAGTAAAGAAAGTGAGAATCTTGCCTCGAATTATGGGGTAGGTATAATACTTGCAACCACAGTTGTTTACTTAAAAGTTTATCTTGAGGTGCTGGTAGTTAATCCTTCTCTATCTGTTAAATTAATAATTCCTCTGGCACTGCTCTTACTTTGCGGAACAGTGGTAAGTATATTTTATTGGAAAAAGATCTCAAGTTCTGCTATAAGCGGTATGTCATTGAAAAATCCATTTGAATTAAAATCTGCGCTCTTTTTCGGATTGGTGTTTGGAGTAGTCTTATTTCTCTCTAAACTTTCACAGGTTTATTTTGGGAATAACGGGGCATACCTTGTTAGTGTAATGGCCGGTCTTACGAATATTGATGCAATTACATTAACAATGTCTCAACTTGCCAAGGACGGATTGAAGGAAGAAGTTGCGGTAAATTCAATAATAATTGCGCTTCTCGCAAACACAATTACCAAGGCAATAATAGCTGCATTTTTAGGGGCAGGAGTTCTTCGATCGATTACTATCAGGGGGTTTGGTATTCTGGCAATTTTGTCCGGAATTATCCTCATTGTTTTAATGACTTTCTGATTCGTATCTTTAAAATTCTATTTTTTTTAAGTTTTACCAGATGAATTTTGACTCGTATAAGTACGAAGATAGCCAGTTATTAAAATTTTATAAAGAACTCTTA
The DNA here is from genome assembly GCA_964438715.1 of uncultured Ignavibacteriaceae bacterium. GTDB lineage: Bacteria > Bacteroidota > Ignavibacteria > Ignavibacteriales > Ignavibacteriaceae > CAYTLQ01. Next base: position 1,863 of record CAYTLQ010000108.1, on the reverse strand, counting down.
AAACCACGAATGATTGAGGAAAAAATGCTCAATCTGCTTCGTCAGGGAAAGATTTCTAAATGGTTTTCCGGCATTGGTCAGGAAGCAATATCCGTTGGTGTGGCTCACGCTCTCACTTCGGATGAATATGTACTAACTCTAATCAGAAACCTTGGAATTTTTACATCCCGAAATGTTCCTCTTGATACACTGTTCTCACAGTTTCAGGGTAAAAAGAACGGATTTACAAAGGGCCGTGATCGTTCTTTTCATTTTGGAACCATGAAACACCACATTGTTGGTATGATTTCACATCTCGGGCCGCAATTAGCAGTTGCCGATGGTATTGCTCTTTATAATAAAATCCATCACCGCAAAAAAGTAACTGTAGCATTCACCGGAGATGGCGGTACCAGCGAGGGCGATTTTTATGAAGCGCTTAATGTCGCAGCTGTTTGGGATCTGCCCGTTATATTCGTTATTGAAAACAATGGTTACGGACTTTCAACACCGACATCTTCACAACACAAACTTGAGAAACTGATTGATAGGAGTAAAGCATTTGGCATTGTTTCGGAACAGGTTGACGGAAACAATATTCTTGAAGTACATTCGGTAATCAGCAGACATGCAGAAGAAATCAGGAAGAAACCACACCCCGTACTCATTGAGGCAATTACTTTCAGAATGAGAGGACATGAGGAGGCTTCAGGTACGAAATATGTACCGAAAGAGCTTTTTGAAGAATGGGGTAAAAAAGATCCGATTCTCGTGTTTGAAAATTTTCTTCTTAAAAAGAAAATTCTTACTGAAGAAGTAATTACTGAAATAAAGTCCCAACTGAAAAGCCTGATTGAAGAAAAATGGGAAAGAGCCGTTAAAGAAGATAGTATTGTTCCTGATACTGAAGAAGAACTACGCGATGTTTATGCTCCGTACAATTCATCCTCTGTACATAATGCGGGTAAAGTAAAAGAGAAGAGATTTGTTAATGCAATCTCCGACGCACTTCATCACGCAATGAAGGCTTTTCCCGGACTTATAATTATGGGTCAGGATATAGCAGAGTATGGTGGAGTATTTAAAATTACTGAAGGCTTTTTAGAAGAATTCGGTAAAGAGCGCGTAAGGAATACGCCTCTCTGTGAATCAGCAATAATCGGAACTGCGATGGGGTACTCTCTGCAAAATTCAAAAGCAATAGTAGAAATGCAATTTGCGGATTTTGTTTCGGTTGGATTTAATCAGATTGTTAATAACCTTGCAAAACTACATTATCGATGGGGACAAAATGCCGATGTTGTCATCAGGATGCCTTCAGGTGGCGGTGTTGGAGCAGGTCCTTATCATTCGCAATCTAATGAAGCATGGTTTACGCACACTCCTGGTCTGAAGGTTGTTTATCCTTCAGATCCGCATGATGCAAAAGGCTTGTTGATTGCTTCGATTGAAGACCCGAATCCGGTGATGTTTTTTGAACATAAAGCGCTCTACCGTTCACTAACCGGACCTGTACCCGAAGGTTATTATACGGTTGATATCGGCAAAGGAAAAATAGTGAAAGAAGGGAACGATGCCACTATTGTCACTTACGGCATGGGAGTTCATTGGGCGCTTGATGCAGTGAAGAAAATTACCGGTTCTTCAGTAGAAATCATTGACCTTCGAACCTTGCTTCCGTGGGATAAAGAAATTGTTCGCGAATCAGAAAAAAACACCGGCAGGGTACTTTAGTTGCATGAAGGTATTCTGACCGTAGGTTTTGCCGGTGATTTTAAGTCTTGGTTTGCTGAAGCTTGCTTTGATTGACTTGATGCTCCCATACTGAGGTGAGGTTCCTGACATACTCCTGTCTCATTCTCCGTGTGACTGGAAAACATTTTT
>CAYTLQ010000107.1:0-8453 GCA_964438715.1 uncultured Ignavibacteriaceae bacterium | reverse complement strand
GTAATGTAATTGCTTCGACAGCACTAAGTTCTTCGGAAGCAGAGGAGCGTATTCATAATATTATTGCAAGTAAGTTTGGTGGTGATATAGAAGTTATTGCAAAAACACCAAATGAAATTGAAATAATAATCGCCAATAATCCTTTCGGTACGGGAAATACCGATAAATTGTATTTTACCCTTCTTAAATCTTTGCCACTTAAGCAAAAAATTGATTCTTTTTTTGCAGTCGATTATTCTCCTGATAAAGTAATTCTCAATCATAAAGTCATTTATACCTTATATGCAGCCCGCTACAGCGATTCAAAAATTAATAATAATTATTTTGAGCGAAAATTAAAGGTGGTTGCAACAACACGAAATTATAATACAATGGTAAAATTACGCGATATGGCGCTTGCAAGAGATGTCAAATAACAGCATAAATATTTAATCCCAGACTTCAAAACTTTTTAGTGTTACAAGAAATTTTACAGTAACTCAGTAAACAAAATATGACAGCGATATTAATAGGATATGGCAGATTCGGGCAATTATTCTACAAGCATTTTCATAAAGACCTATCAATCAAGGTGGTTGACATTAAAAAAGTTTTGCCCGACGAACTGGTGGTTTCATCTCCAGAGATGTACAATAAGTTTGACTTAATAATTCTTTCCGTACCAATTTCTGCTATCGAAGAAACCTGCAAGTCATTTAACCGGTTTCTCAGCAAAGAAGTCGCAATTGCCGATGTGTGCAGTGTTAAGGAGTACCCATTGGGTATTCTCAGTAAATATTTTCCTGAGAATGAAATTATCGGGACACATCCACTTTTCGGACCTGAGAGCGCCGCTGATTCGGTTGTCGGCAAACATTGTGTTATGGTTCCTCCTGCGGAGAGAGGTAATGTTTATCTCAGATTAAAAGAACTATTTTTACGAAAAGAAATGGTTGTAACAGAAATGCAGGCTGAGGAACATGACCGCCGTATGGCATGGACACTTTGTCTTACACAATTCATTGGAAGAGGATTGGGAAATCTTCCGCTTCCCAAGACCGGTGCAGGCACAAAAGGATATTTTGATCTTCTCGATATAGTAACCCGAGCCAATGCCGATACAAGACAATTATTTGATGATATGATGAAGTACAATCGTTTCTCCAATCAAATGAGAAACAGGGTTATAGATGCATTTTGTGAATTGAATGACTCACTTAATGGAAAGCTATAAAAATCTCACTGGTGACTTACCGGTTGGCACGGCGCCTTCAATAAGACATTCCGCTACAGCGATCTGATTGACAGTCGTATCACCAAACGGTACCAGATAGTTTCTCAGAAACGGATAGTAGTTAATAATAAATGGATTTCCGAACGAAACCGTGAGAAGTTTTTCAGATTGATCTTGCAGTTTTCGGATTGTTGATTCAAATGTGTCAGATAATTTTACCGTACCCTGAAATGATCGGACTCGTGCGAAAAGTGCTAAAATAATTAATTCATTTCGGGACAATGCTGAAATTATTTGCTCAATTTCTTCTGTTGAAGAGCGGTTATTTATTATAAAGTGTTTTACGCCAGCTATTCGGTCTTTCAGATATTTTGCAAAAAATTGTTCGTGTTCTGTTCCTTCATTATCACATAAAGTTATTATTGATGCTCCTGAAATTTTGGTGCAAGGAATTATGTCGTCCTGATTTTTTATCAGCGTTAATCCGCTCTCGGCTATTTCAAGAGCCTTTTTGTAGTGATCCTTTATCGCGACTGTGTTTCGTATGACAGACTCATCAACCAGAGAGTTATCAAATAACCCTAACCAGAATTTTGCAGATAGTATTCTTTTCACTGAAGCATTAATTCTATCTCCTGAAATTCTTCCATCCATAAATGCATCATAAATTCGTTCGACAGCTATACCGATATCCGGAGGCATTAGAAGCATATCATTACCGGCAAGCACGGCTTCTACTGCGGCTTCACCGACAGAAAAATTATCGGTGAGCCCGTACATATTCATAGCATCAGTAATTATAAGTCCATTAAACCCCAATTCACCACGAAGCAGTTCAGTTAATAATTTATGACTAATAACAGACGGCCACCCGGCTCTTTCTCCTGAGGCTGGTACATCAAGATGTCCTGTCATTACCGATTGAGCTCCGGCTTTAATGCACTCAGCAAACGGATAAATATCCTCCTCAAAAAATTGACGGGAATCGCTTAAAATTAGAGGCAGTTCCCTGTGTGAATCAATTTTTGTATTTCCATGTCCCGGAAAATGCTTTATACAACTTATAACATTTCCTTCACGAGCTCCTTGTATAAAGGCTTCACAGAAAGCTGTTACAGTTTCCTTTTCGGAAGAGTAAGCTCTTAAATTAATAACAGGATTATCGATATCAGAACATATATCGGCAACAGGTGCGTAATTGTGATGTACGCCAATTGCCCGTGCCTCTTTCGAAATTACTCGTGCCATCTCAAATGCGTACTGGGTTTTTGAAGTTGCCGCTACACACATATTGTAGGGAAACGGTGTAGTGTTATCAATTCTCATAGCGAGTCCCCGTTCGAAATCTGCCCCAATTATTAAAGGAAGTTCTGAAATTTTTTGAAGGGTATTAGCCAGACCTGCGTAATCCAGAACCGTGCCTTTGAAGAAAATGACCCCACCAATTTTATATTCTTCAATATTGCGTTTTAACATTTGAAATTCGGCTGAGTCAACAGGATAATATTTAGCCAATACACCAGGAAAAAGCATTTGACCGATTTTCTGTTTCACCGACATATTTTCGATCAGTGATTCTATCTGATTCACCTGATTAGCATTCAAAGGGAAAAGCTCATTTATTCCGGGAGTCATTTTCATTGCATTTTGTTCTTTATTAAATAATAATCGATTAACCGGCAAACTTCTTTTCTGTATTGTCGTATTTTTTGATTTTCTCTTGTTGGATATACTCTGTTAGTGAGGAATACGATAATTAATCCGCTTTTTGGATCTGACCAAACCATTGTACCGGTAAAACCGGTATGCCCATAAGAAGATGAAGAAAAATACGAAGCAAAACCCTCAGTGTTCTCACCTCGGGTTTCCCAGCCAAGAGCTTTATCGCTTAATGTATCAAAACGGGTAGTAAACATCTTTACAGTTTCAGGAGACACAATATTTACACCACCATAAGTTCCTTTTTGCATAAGCATTTGTAATATCACTAACAGATCTTCTGCCGTGGAAAATAATCCGGCATGTCCGGCAACTCCATTCATTAACCAGGCAGTTTCGTCGTGTACTTTCCCGTGAATTAATTTATTCCGCCAGTAATTATCAATTTCAGTAGGAACAATCCGGTAGAGTAAACTATCGGGCGGATTAAACATTATGTTGCGTAATTTTAATGGTGAAAATATTTCTCTCCGGCAGAATGTATCAAGAGATTGTCCGGTAACCTTTTCTATGATAACTCCCAATAATATCATACCAAGGTCTGAGTATTGGGTCTTTTTGCCCGGTTTGAATTGAAGATCTGATTTCAGTATATCAGCAATTATTTCTGACTTTGATGTAAGAGTTTTATAAAATTGCTTGAACGCCGGTAATCCGCTTCGATGCAGTAAAAGGTGGCGGATTGTAATATTCCGCTTGTTATTGTCTTTTTTTAATTCCGGGAAAAACCTGCTGATTTTATCATCTAGTGAAAATAATTTTCGGTCAACACAAATCATTGCTGAAGTGGAAGTTGCAATAACTTTTGTTAATGAGGCAAGGTCATAAATAGATTGTTCGGTAATTTTTGGCGATGAAGCACTGTAAGTTTGAGCGCCGAAAGGTAATGAAACTTTTACTTCACCATTAAGTGCGGCTAAAACAACACCGCCCGGAAAAGCGGAATCGAGTATTGCTTTTTCGAGGAGCAGGGAAAGCGCTATCCTGAGAGAGTCATGTTCTCCGGAAGATAATCGTGAGCGGTTAATAGTAATTCCACTACCGGCTCTGAAGCCGGAACCGGGTATAGTGATGGGAAGTTTTCCGGTAACAGGAATATATCCATATAATGCTTTTATAAGTGCATCTGATGTATTACGGACTGTCCCAAATCCGGTCATGTACACATCCGTTTTCGGAAAGTTCTTAATCAAATATGGATCGGCGTGTGCAATGAATATTTTTTCTTTTGGCGAATTAACAAATGACTTAAGCAATAATTCCTGCTTTTGTTTGCTTGCAGATGCGGAGGATTTGCGGGAGGCTTTCCAAAAACAAGAAATAATATAACCATCTGCGTGACGAATGAGATTTTTATATGGCGCTAAATTAAAACGGCGATTGGCAGAAGAAATAAATATAGCGTCAAGTATGTTCTCTCTTTTCAGCAATTCGTTGCTGAAATATACTGCCGCTTTTTCTGACGAAGGATCATAAAATACTACATGAAGAAACTTCTTTTTACTTTCAGGCGAAAGTGGCAAAATATTGTTTTTATTCTTTAACAATGTTATTGATTTTTCGGCCAACTGTTTTGAAATTTCAAAATTTTTCTCGTTAAGTGAGCGAACATATTCGTGCAGTGGGGCTGAAAAACGATTTTTATGTAATCCGGCCCATCGTTTCACAAGAAGAATTTTTCTTACTGAGTGTTCAATTCTCTTAAGCGAAATAATGCCGGAATCAAGTGCTGAGAGGATCCCATTAATAACTGAATCAGGTTGAACAGGGAATAATAAAACATCATTGCCGGCGAGAAGAGCTTTTACTCCGGCATCAGCTGGTGAATAATACTCTGTAATTGCTTTCATGTTCAGCGCATCGGTAAAAACTAAGCCTTTAAAGCCAAGCTTCTGTTTCAACACCCCGTTAATAACTGAAGGAGAAAGTGTTGCCGGCGTATCGGGAATATTAAATGCCTCAAGCCCGATATGAGCTGACATTACCCCCATGATTCCTTTATTGATGAGAGAAGAGAATGGTTGTAACTCGTAGCGGAACAATTGAGTCTGTGAGCCCTTGATAACCGGAAGATCATGATGTGAGTCAGTATTTGTATTTCCATGACCCGGGAAATGTTTTGCTGTTGAGAGGACGCCCTCCTGCTGTAATCCTCGCATCAGATTACCGGCAAGTGACGATACCAATTCGGTATTTTCACCGAATGAGCGCGTATTAATTACCGGGTTATCCGGATTATTATTCAGATCGGCAACGGGTGCAAAATTAATGTGAATGCCTAATGACCGTGCTTTTAATGCAAGCATTCTGCCCATAGCATAAACAAGCCCTGTATCCCGTGTCGCTCCCAAAGCCATTGCAGATGGGAAGTGAAGAGAGTCAAGCGGATCTTTGCCAATTCCGCTTTCAAGATCACTCGTAATTAATAAAGGAATGTCGCTGATACTTTGAAGTTCATTGCTTAGATGAAGTATATCAACATCATTCCCCGGCAGAAAATGAAGTCCGCCAACCTTTAGTTCGCGAACAAAGTAAACAAGCCTTTCATATTCTTCATCTCCCGGTGAAAACCTTTCCACACGTGTAAACGGAAAAAGTAGCTGTGCAACTTTTTCCCTTTTCGACATAGACTTAAGCACACTATCAACCCACGGCTCCGATGCTGTTTCAAACAAACGCACATCAGGAATTGCTGACAATGTATCAGATACATCGAAACTTCCAGGAGGTTTCAGAATTTCCCGATACGAAGGGAAAAATGAAACTGCGAGAAATACTGAAAGAAGTACAATACTATAAGTTAGTCTTCTCCAGAATTTAATAACGCCTCACTTTATTCTTTTTTCTTCTTCCCGAATTCAGGATCAATCTTCACTAGCGCCGGAACAATAAATCCCGGTATGGTTGAAATCATTACCCAAATAAAGAATACACGATAACCGGGAGGAGTATTACCTAACATTCCTTTAATGAGGCTATCGAGCATTTCTCCAAAATTGTAAAGTGCTGATGCAATGAAATTGCTACTGTCTTTAAGATAGAAAAATATGTTATCCACCCCGAGGTATGTTTGTAAATGACCACTGAACATTCCGGGAATCATCATCCCAAGCGCCATTAGTCCGGTACAAATAGCATAATGTGCTGTTTTATAAGGACCCTCTGAAATCATTACCATATAAAGCATATATGCAGTAAATCCGAATCCATAACCAAACTGCTCAACAGCAACAGCAGAAGTAATTATAAACAAATTTTCCGGCTGTACATGCGAGAGATAAACAAAGGTAATATCAGGAAGGTGGATGACACAAACCATAATCCACATCCAGAACTTAAGACCGCGCCGCGATATAACATAACCACCCAGAAGCCCGCCTAAAGTAAGAAATATAACACCCACAGTGCCGTAAACAATACCAACTTCGCTTGTCGTTAATCCCAAACCGCCTTCTGCTCGGGAATCGAGTAAAAATGGTGATACAAGTTTTACAAGTTGTGCTTCCGCAAATCGGTAGAAGAGCATAAACAGAAGTATCGGTACAATACCTTTGCGGTTAAAAAATGTTTTGAAAGTGTTAAAATATTCTTTGAGAACCGTTTTGGGTGTAGTTTGTGTTACCGCCGGACGATCATCAACAGGGAATGGCAGTATAAAACGGTGGTAAATAAAAAGAGCAATGAAAAGACCTGCAAGGATAAAAAATGTTATTGACCAGGCGGCTGCAATTGATGATGAATGTTCTTCAAGAAATCCGGCAAGGTACACTAAAACACCTTGTCCTGTAATCATGGCTATACGGTAAAAGGTGCTTCTTACACCGACAAATGCCGCCTGTTGATATTGCTCAAGGCCGAGGAGATAAAATCCGTCAGCGGCTATATCATGTGTTGCTGAACTAAATGCCATTAGCCAAAATATAGCTAATGAATATTGAAAAAATGGTTCAAGCGGCAATACAAGCGCCACAGCCGCGAGCGAAGCGCCGATTATCAATTGAAGACTTACGATCCAAAATCTTTTTGTCTTAAAAATTTCTACGAGTGGGCTCCAGAATGGCTTAATAACCCAGGGCAGGTATAACCAGCTTGTATAATATGCAATATCGGAGTTTGAGATACCCATTTTTTTGTACATGATTACCGATAAAGTCATTACCACTACATAAGGAATACCCTGTGCAAAATAAAGACTTGGGATCCAGGTCCACGGGTTTCTTTGTTTTTCAGCTTCGCTGTTCATTTGATTTCCTGATTAAATTCCGAATAGTTGCTTGCCTAATTTCCCGACATCTTCTTAAGAGCTAATAGTGCGGCTCCCATCGAAGGAGAGTACTGCGCAGTTTTAATATTTATGTTCTTTAATGTCTCTTTTATTTTTCTGCGCAACAGGCGGGAATAGATATTATCATTAACAATAAGGCTGCCAATGAAAGAGACATCAAGATTTTGTACAGGAATCTTTTTTTGCATAGCACTAATATGTTGTATCAGTTCTTCAGATTCAGATTCGAGAATATCTGTTGCAGCTTTATCACCCTGTTCTGCGGCAAGTAACACAACCGGTGCAAAGGAAGCGATATCAAAATTATTTTTATAAATACTTGTGATAACATCTTCCATTGTATGCATCTGAAAATCTTTTCCCGCCAGTTGAGTGAGAAGAGTAGGAATACCTCTTCCATCTAAATGACGAGCGACTGCTATAAGACCTTTTTTCCCAATTGAATATCCACTGCCCTCATCACCGATAAATCTGCCAAAACCGCCAACCCGAAAAAGTTTATCTTTAGCATCTTTACCATACATAATTGAACCTGTGCCTGCAATCAGAATACTGCCGGGATTTCCTCCAAAAGCGCCTTCAAGAGCAACGAGGGCATCACTTTCTACAGTAAAATTCTTTACAAAAAGATTTGTTTTAACACAATATTGACGAAAATCCTGTTCAAGCGTTTGAGCATCATTTCGCCTACCGGCTCCTGTGGCTCCAATGAGTATATGGTCTATCTGATTGAAATGAATATTTGTCTCCTCCTTACATTTCCGTATTAAGCCGGCTATAGTTTCAGAGACAGTTTCTGTACCAATCATGAGAAAATTTGCGGGACCTCCGGAGCACTCGAAAAGTATTTCTTTTTGGTCGTTAATTAGTGTGCAATGAGTTTTTGTACCGCCCCCATCCATACCAATGTAATATTTCATATTCTGCTACTGCCTGTATTTAAAAGTCCTCTACCGCAAAATATGAAAAAATGCTTAATAGGGTACTATAAATTTCCTGTGAAGTATAAAAGTATTAATGCAAGAAGGATTCCACCGATGATTACCCCACCAAGTTTTATTAAAAAGAGGACACGCGCTTTCTTTTTTTTCTGTTGCTGGTATTTATTGGTATGTTCGGGATCACGGGAATAATCACCATTCTTTACATTCCACTTGCCGGGTGTTTGAGGTAATGTTTGCATGGCTTTTCTCCAAGTGATTCATGGTGGTTTGTTAAAAATACGAAAAATATAAT
>CAYTLQ010000106.1:0-7006 GCA_964438715.1 uncultured Ignavibacteriaceae bacterium | reverse complement strand
TACTAATGCAATAGGATGTTTTGAAAGTGTAAGAAGCCTTGATAAAACCTTCTTCTTAATCAGTAATTTTATTAATCAGACTATGGGCAATGCCTCTTTTGTTAATAATCTTGCTTTTACACAATTTTAGGAACTTTATCGAAAATATTCGTATTACATTAGAAATGTAAACCCGCACATCAAATCGAATTATCTGCCGCCAGAGTATCTATTTAACGGATTTTTTGTTAAACCTTCTATATCTGTCCATACCTTGCAAACATCGAGCCATTTCTCTATATTAAGTATTTTAATTAACAATTCTCCATAATTTACAATTGACATTTAATAATCTGGTAATAAATGATTTGCCGGGCGGGATAACGGTGGTAAGTGAGCATATTCCTCACATTGAATCGTTTTCTCTTGGTTTTTGGTTTAATGTCGGTACCCGTGATGAGAGTCATAATACCAATGGAATAAGCCATTTTGTGGAGCACATGGTATTCAAGGGAACTCGGAAAAGATCTGCAAGAAAAATTTCCGAGACAATAGAAGCATGTGGAGGGTATCTTAATGCTTTTACTTCCAAAGAAAATACCTGTTACTACAGTAGAGGACTTGCCAACCGTTTTGAAACCACTTTTGATGTTATTGCTGATATGGTGAAAGAGCCTCTTTTCAGATCAACTGATATCAAAAAAGAGTCCGGTGTCATTCTTGATGAATTAATGGATATTGAAGACAATCCCGAAGAACTTATTTTCGATAGGTTTGAAGAGATAATTTTCCGCGGAAATACTCTTGCATATCCAATAATCGGGAGGCAGGAAACAATCAGCAGTTTTAACCGAGATAATCTGCTTGATTTTCATAAAAACTATTATGAAAGCGGGAGGCTTCTAATCACAGCATCCGGTAAATTAAACCACGAAAAGGTGTTAAAACTTTCCGAAAAATTCTTCGCTGATAAAAGAACAGTCAGTCCACTAAAAAGGCTATCGATAAAACCTGTAAAACCTGAAAATCAGGTTTTTACGAAAGATATCAATCAGGTACACTGTATTATTGGCACACGCTCTTACGGGTATAAAGACCCGAAGAGAGTACATCTCAGTCTTCTCTCTGTGCTTCTTGGAGAAGGAAGCAGTTCGCGCCTTTTTCAGGCTGTCAGAGAAAAAAAGGGAATCACCTATCAGATCAATACATTTGTCAATTCTTACTATGATGCATCAGCGTTTGGTATTTATTTCTCAACGAGCGAGAGGAACCTTGATAAAGCGGTCAGTGTTATCAGAAATGAATTAGATAAAATGCTTGGTTCTCATGTTCCGATAAAAGAATTAAACCGGGTTAAAGAATATTTGAAAGGAACAATTATTCTGGGACTCGAAAATACTACAAACCGGATGATGCGTCTCGCAAATAATATTTTATATCATAACCGGATAATTTCATTAGAGGAGATAATCCGGAAAATCGAATCTGTAACACCCGATGATATTATGAATATAGCAAAGGAAGTGTTATTGGCAGAAAAACTTACTACGGTTATTATTCGCTCAGATAAAAATAAGATTATAAAAGCAGCATAAAATTTTACAGGAATTAATAATGCCTAAATTTCAATTAGACGGAAACGAGATTGAATTTAAACCCGGACAAACTATAATTCAGGCCGCGGCGGATGCAGGAATTACCATACCTCATTTTTGTTGGCATCCATCGTTATCAGTATCAGGGAACTGTCGTGTTTGCTTAGTAGAGGTTGAAAGAATGCCGAAACTTGTGATCGCCTGTTCAACGATGGCTTCTGAGGGAATGGTTGTTCATACACAATCCGAAAAAACACTCTTAGCACGCAACGCTGTTATGGAGTTCCTTCTTATTAATCACCCTCTCGATTGCCCGATCTGTGATGAGGCGGGAGAGTGCAAGCTTCAGGATTACGCTTTCCAGCATAGCACGGGCGAAAGTCGCTTTGTAGAAGAAAAGGTACACAAGGATAAAAGAGTTGAGTTAGGTCCGCATATAATGTTTGATGCCGAAAGGTGTATTTCATGCTCCCGTTGTATAAGATTTTGTGATGAGATTGCAGGCGAACCTCAATTGACATTCGTTAAAAGAGGTGATAGGGTAACAATTGTTACTTTCCCGGGCAAACAACTTGATAATCCATACTCATTGAATGTTACCGATATCTGTCCTGTTGGAGCGTTAACAAACCGCGATTTCAGGTTTAATGCTCGTGTCTGGGATATGTCCGCAACGAAATCGATCTGTACAGGTTGTTCAAGGGGATGCAATATTGATATTTGGGTAAGAAGTAACGAAATTCTTCGTCTCACTCCGCGATTTAATCCCGATGTTAATCAGTATTGGATGTGTGATGAGGGCAGATTAAATACTTTCCGCAATGTAAATGCAGAAAACCGTATAGACGGTAGTTATATTCGCAAGGACGGCGAACTTCGAAAAGTACATTGGGATGAATCCATGGCTTTTACAATTTCGGAACTGAAAGCATACGGCAAGGACGAAATTGGCTTTATTGGCTCCGCTTTTGCAACAGTTGAAGATAATTATATGCTGGTAAAACTTGCGAAAACCCTTGGGGTACGGAATCTTGATTTTGCAAGACATATTGATGAAAAATTCGGTGATAATATTTTACGGCAAAGTGACAGATCGCCAAATGCAATGGGCGCTATGCTGGCAGGCGTTACTCCCGGAGCCGGGGGACTTGATCTTAAAGGTATGATGAATGCAATTGAATCCGGTAAGATTAAAGCCTTGTTTATTCTTGAAGATGATCTCGCCGCTCTCGATACAAAATTAGAAGAACTTTTAGCTAAGCTGGATTTTCTTGCTGTTCTTGCAGTGAATTTTAATACATCCACTAAATATGCTAATGTAATATTTCCTGCATCTTCCTATGCGGAGAAACACGGCACATGGGTTAATTTTCAGGGAAGAATCCAACGGATTCGTCCCGCTGTTGCTGTGCTGGAGACGGATAGAAGTCTTGATGGACTTTCTCTGAGCCGATTGGATAAATTTGGCACTGAGTATGACAGATGGGGCAAAGTGAAAAAGGTTGATGCAAGGCCCTCTTGGAGGATTATTAGTGGATTAGTAACTCTTCTGGGAAATAAAACAAAATACGGAATGGCGGAAGAAGTATTTAGTGAGATTGCGTCAAATATTTCAGTATTTCACGGGATCGATTATGATTCAATTGGTGAAACCGGATGTATGATCACCGGTGTTACCTCCGCAGTTAAGGTTTAAATTACGGTAATATTATGAGTATTCTCGAAATAACAATTATAAGTCTCATTAAAGTTTTAATAATTGCTCATGTAATCCTGATAACTGTTTCGTATTTGGTTTATTTTGAGCGTAAAATCAGCGCATGGGCACAGAATCGTGTCGGGCCTAACCGTGTTGGACCTGCAGGACTGCTACAACCTTTTGCTGATGTTCTTAAACTTTTGTTGAAAGAGGATATTGTCCCAAAAGCGGCTAACAGAACTGTGCACACTCTTGCCCCCATAATAGCACTTTTAGTTGCATTTGGTACCTATGCAGTAATTCCCATCGGGCCATCGGTAAATCTTTTCGGATACAATATGCCTCTCGTTGTTGCTGATGTTAATATTGGGGTCCTATATGTCTTGGCAATGACCTCTGTTGGTGTGTATGCAATAACCTTTTCAGGTTGGTCATCGGGTAGTAAATATTCTCTTTTGGGAGGCATACGCTCCTCGGCTCAGATGATTTCGTATGAAATTTCTATGGGCTTTTCAATTGCAGGTGTTTTGTTAGTATCGGAATCATTGCGGCCACTCGATATAGTAAATTCTCAAATTACCTGGGGTTGGAATGCAATACTGCAACCAATAGGATTTATTACATTTGTTGTATCAGCTTTTGCTGAAACAAACAGACTGCCATTTGATTTACCGGAAGCCGAGCCGGAACTTGTAGGCGGTTATCATACTGAATATAGTTCTATGAAATTTGCCGCTTTCTTCCTCGCTGAATATGCCAATATGATTATAGGCAGTGCTATGATCATTATACTGTATTTAGGTGGTTGGCATTTCCCGTTTATCGATCAACTAGGACTCTCTGAGGGATGGATGGCATTAGTGTATGTAGGAATTTTTATGTTTAAGATGGGTGCTCTTCTCTTCTTCTTTATTTGGGTAAGATGGAGCCTCCCGAGATTTCGTTATGATCAGCTGATGAACATTGGCTGGAAAGTCATGTTTCCGCTTTCGTTGGTGAACCTCGTATGGGTAGCAATATTAGTGATGTGGTATAATTAATACAAGAACAATTATGAGTAATAAAAAAAGATTAAAAGATTTAACATTCTGGGAAAGAATCTATCTCCCGGAAATCATAAAAGGATTGGGTATTACACTTCGTCAGATGTTCCAGCCGAGATTTACGATGGAATATCCGGAAGTAAAATTTGAACCGCCAGCGTCTTATCGGGGCCGTCCTGTATTAGTGATGGAGAAGAACGGGGAGGAACGATGTGTTGCGTGTGGACTTTGCTCACGAGTTTGTCCTGCTCTTGCTATTGAGGTACAAGCAGACGAGACACCCCGGGAGAAAGAAAGGTATCCTGAAAAGTTTGAAATAAATATGCTCCGTTGTATTTTCTGCGGCTTTTGTGAAGAAGTCTGTCCTGAAGAAGCTATTGTAATGAGTAAAGATTATGAACTCGCTTTTTCAAACAGGGAGGATGCAATTTATGGTAAAGATAAACTTCTTGTTCCTGTTGAACAACTTCAGGATAGAATTGATTTTCTGAGACAATATAAATAAATCAGGTAATTGAACTACTTAAAGCCAGAGATCTCCGCTCTGGCTTTTTTATTTTTAGGGGAATTTTGCACTTCAACTTCTCTAATCATTGATAGAGATAAAGATTGAAGAGAAAATTTCCGGAGATATAATTACAATGCTAAAAATGAAATCCTGCTTATTAAATTTGAGTATGACTATTATTGATTTTGTAATCCACACAAAGGCAGGGAGCCTATGATATCCAAAGTTTTTTCAAGCGCCACACATGGCATAGATGCTTATATAGTTGAAATAGAAACAAATAATGAAAAACATGTACCGGCCTTTGTGGTTGTGGGTCTTCCTGATAATGCGGTAAAAGAGAGCAGGGAAAGAGTTATGTCGGCAATAAAAAATAGCGGATTTAAATTCCCGAAGGAAAAAATTACCGTAAATATGGCGCCCGCTGACATAAAAAAAGAGGGAAGTTCATTCGATTTACCAATAGCTATAGGAATTCTCGCTTCTTCAGAACAAGTAGATTCTTCAGCTCTTGACTCAACAGTTTTTTTAGGCGAACTGGCTTTGGATGGTGCACTACGATCAATCCGTGGCGGGTTACCGATTGCTTTCGAAGCAAAACAAAGAGGATTCAAGAGACTAATATTACCAATGGACAGTGTAAAGGAAGCGTCAATTGTTGAGGGAATAGATGTTTATGGTTTTGAGAATCTGAGTGAGGTTGTTGCGTTCCTTTCAGGTGAAAAAGAATATTCTCCGGTATTCACTTCGCGAGATGAAATTTTTCAGGGGGTTAATGAGTATCAGTTAGATTTTGGAGATGTTAAGGGGCAGGAAAATGTTAAGCGCGCTTTGGAGGTAGCTGCTGCAGGAGGTCATAACATTCTTATGATCGGTCCTCCGGGATCGGGGAAAACTATGTTAGCAAAACGGCTGCCCTCAATATTACCACACTTAACTTTTGAAGAAGCATTGGAAACAACTAAAATACATTCCGTAGCAGGTATCCTTCAAAAAAACAAAGCCCTAATTACCGAGAGGCCTTTTCGTAGTCCACATCATACTGTATCGGATGCTGCACTTGTCGGAGGCGGGTCATTTCCAAGACCGGGTGAAGTATCATTTGCTCATCACGGCGTATTATTTCTTGATGAATTACCGGAATTTAAGAAAAATGTTCTTGAAGTATTACGACAGCCTTTGGAGGACTCAAGGGTAACCGTAAGCCGCTCGAAAATGTCTCTTGAATTTCCGGCAAATTTTATGTTGGCAGCTGCAATGAACCCATGTCCGTGCGGATTTTTTACCGATCCGAATAAGGAATGTACCTGCACTCAACAAATGATACAAAAATATATGTCCAGAATTTCAGGCCCACTTTTAGACAGGATTGATATTCACATCGAAGTACCCGCGGTAAAATATAAAGAATTATCATCGGAGCATAAAGGGGAGTCATCTGCGGTGATAAGAGAACGGGTAATGAAGGCAAAAGAAAAACAAATACATAGGTTCAGAAATTTCAAACATATTTTTAACAATGCTGATATGGGGACAGCAGAGGTGCGGCAATTTTGTAAACTTGACTCATCGGGACAGGAACTTCTCAAGATGGCGATGACAAAATTGGGTCTTTCTGCGAGAGCGTACGACAGGATACTTAAAGTCAGCAGAACTATCGCGGATTTGGATAATTCAGAAAATATTGCACCGCAACATGTAAGCGAAGCCATTCAG
This sequence comes from uncultured Ignavibacteriaceae bacterium, assembly GCA_964438715.1. Taxonomy (GTDB): domain Bacteria; phylum Bacteroidota; class Ignavibacteria; order Ignavibacteriales; family Ignavibacteriaceae; genus CAYTLQ01. The sequence continues at coordinate 466 of CAYTLQ010000106.1, read as the reverse complement.
TACCGTAGTCTGGATAGAGAATTGTGGAATCATTGAGATAGCTGTACGGTATAACAGAAAGTTAAATTTTATAAGTAATGTTGTTAAAATCAAAGTCTCATATTGAGACAATTTTTAAGAATAATATTTGAATTAATAAGCGTTTACAAAAATGTGTAAAGAAAGGTATAAAAAAATTGGCACTTGCCTGATAAATTTGAAATAAAAAAAGGAGACAAGTGCCATGATTGATGCGTTGACCAAAAATACAATAAAAACTCAACAAATAAAAGATACATACAAATATTTTGTTAACGAGATCCAACAATTCATAAAAGAACTACTTGAAAGGATCTTAGAGTTTGAGATAGAACAACAAAGAACTGGCTATCAACAGAAAATGTCTCGACAACGTAATGGATATTACAGGCGATCATTGGTCACAGAATATGGATTAATTGAGGATATAAAAGTTCCACGATATAGA
>CAYTLQ010000105.1:0-5695 GCA_964438715.1 uncultured Ignavibacteriaceae bacterium | reverse complement strand
AATCTATACTTACGTCATCTTTGTTTCTAACGTGGTCGTAAAGTGCACGGAAAAGTTTTTCTTGCCATAAAAAATAGCCATCAAGAAACCAAAATGCAGATGCAGGGAAATAGGCGAGAATAATAAAAATGATATTTGAATCTTTAGCAGCGAGAGCCATTAAAGCGGAAACAAGAACAACGCTCCAGCCTTTAAGTAGAAATGAATTTTGAGAAAGTCGATTAACAACACCTTGAATCATTTCTAAATGAGAGCGTTTGTTTTCATTCATATAAATTCCTATCAGCTACCTAACGGTGTGGCTGCTAACCCGCCGCCCATCCGTTAGCTAACGGACAGCAATGCAGATTAAAACGACAAAGCCAATGATTTAGTCCCGATGAAACACTTATCCGTCAGCTGACGGATTCTCTGCAAGTGCGGTTTGCAAGAATGTTAATTAATAGAACTGCTTAGAACAACAAGCTTGTAACGGAGCAACCAACCCAAAAGTATTGAAACTGCAAAATGCGAAAAAGCGGGCGGGTTGATTGGCGGTTATGTTGTTTTTAAATTTTAAGTCTAATTCCTGCATTTATTAGTAGTTTATTTAAAGACACGATAGAATTTACAAAAGATTTATTTGCATACTGATCTTCTAATTCAACCTCATATTTTAATTCCATCATACTATAAAGCAATTCAATAAAAAATGATAGCCTTTTTTCAGAAATAAAACTAGAACCAAATAAAAAGTTGTAGTTAAATGTATCTTTTGGATTCTTCGATCTGGCGAGCTTATTATCAATTATTTTAACATTACCAGATAAATCTAAATTAATAAAATTATAACCTATTCCAAAACCAAAATATGGTTGAATCATCCCCCTAATTGGAATATATAAGATATTGAAATCTACTGTCTTTAATGTATGAGTATATGTGACCAAATATAACTGTGAAATATCAAATTCAGAATTATAAACTTTCGCTGATAATCGAAAGGAAAATGGTACAGAAACAGGACGATATTCCCCATTAATACCTAAACCCAAACCAGTATTTGAATTGTTATTAATAATCCCAATTGTTCCACTTCCACCAATAAATATATCTTGTGCAAACAAAATATCTGTTATTAGCATAAAGCATAAAAAGTAATATTTAAATTGCATAATAACCTCCGTCTTAATAAGGCTGATAAAATACTTCCCTTATATCACTCATAGGCCAAATTTTATATAGATACCAACCATCTGGGAGACTTCTATCGCAGTCACAAGGATTCGGATATGAGCATCTATATTCGTAGATATATTTTCTTTCAAATCTGCGTAAATAACCACTAGCCCAAGCATTGTAACAAAAACTTAATATATTATCTTCACTATTATCAACTTCTTCTAATTGATATAACCACACACCGGGCAATCCTAAATTTGCTGAATGGCCTAATAATACTGGATATTCAGATAAATCTTGATGAGCTCCAACCCAATTCATAAAGGATTTGTTTCCATATCGATTTTTCATATCTGTCCAATCAGGTCTTTGATCAGGATCTACAGGCCAAGAACACCAGACGCCAGGTAGGCATTCCCACCAATGCTTATAAGAGCTAAATAATACGCCATCTGATGTTGAAACATAACCATCTAATCCATATGTTCTTTTATAACCAGAAATTATTAACTTAGACCCAGGTGCGTTATTATTAATCGCATCTCTTATGCCAGCCATAGAATAACCATTTTCACTAGGTTCATCAACATAATAGGCGTAAATACTGCCATATTGATAGGTCTTTTGTTGGAAATTATTTGGAAGGATTTGAGCCATTATATTGTTTCTTGCAAAACCAGAATTTAGAATCAGATTGAATTTTGTCAGGTCATATGCACTCGCCAAAAGAATATAGTTAAAACCATACTTATTCTTTAGTTTAGATATCTCAGTTGAATTCTGCATACGCGCGTTATGCGGCCATATTCCAACAATAACGCCGCTTTGAGCTTCATAATGATCCAAAGCCCAGCTGGTTACATCTTTGACACCACAAGGATAACCATCAATCCCTAATAATGAATCAATATATGTAGATGTACCGACTTCACCTTTAATACTATCCAAATTAATCTTTTCGAATCTTTTGGATATTTTATATTTCTTATCAACTGAATCTACAATTGTTTCATCAGAGCAAGAAGAAAAAAAGAAAGAAATAATCATCATTGATAAGAAAGTAGCACTATGAACTGTTTTCATTTTAACCTCCGTTAAATTTTAAACAACATAACTATTAATTATACTGCACCGTTATAGTTGTTTTGGAATGATATCCTGCACGGTGCTGCAGTATATCATTCCGTTTATTTTGTTTTCTTTTTAATTTTTCAATATTTAAAAATAGGCTCTGCATAATATCATTCCATTCGTTTTTCAGTCTAAGGGACTTTTTACTCCCAGTCCTCTATTCAAAACATGTGTGTAAATCATTGTTGTTTTTACGGACTGATGCCCTAAAAGTTCTTGTATTGTCCTAATATCATAACCATTTTCAAGCAAATGTGTTGCAAAAGAATGACGAAAAGTATGCGGGCTACCAGATTTAATTATTCCTGCCTTTTTAATTGCTTCTTTTACTGCTCTCTGGATCGTGCTTTCGTGAATATGCCACCTATAAATTAATCCAGTTTCTTTATCTTTAATAAATTTATCGGCAGGAAAAGCGTATTGCCATCCAAACTCTTTTCCAGCGTTAGGGTATTTTTTTGCTAATGCGTATGGAAGAATTGTTTCCCCTGTGTTTTTTAATAAGTCTGATTTATGCTGTTTGTAAACTTCATTCAAATGCTTTTTCAATTCTGGTATTATCGAAGTGGGTAAAATAGAATGTCTGTCTTTCTCTCCTTTCCCGTCACGCACAACTATTTGCTGATAATCAAAATCAATGTCTTTAATGCGTAAATTTAATGCTTCGTTTAATCGTAAACCTCCTCCATAAAGTAACGCTACAACTAACTTTGGCACACCGCTCAATTGTTCAAATATTTTTATCGTTTCTTTTTTTGAGAAAACAACAGGTAAGTGTTTAATTCTTGCAGCGTGTTGAATATCATCTAACCAACCCACATCTTTTTTCAAAATCCTTTTGTATAAAAACAGAATTGCCTGCAATGCCTGATTCTGAGTTGAACTGGAAACATTATCATTCATAGCAAGGTTATTTATAAAATTCTGAATCTCTTCTTTGCCCATTTCATTTGGGTGTCGCTTGTTGTGGTAAAGGATAAATCTTTTTATCCATCCAACATAAGCTTTTTCGGTTGTAATGCTATAGTGATTAACTTGTAGTTCGGCTCTTACCAAATCAGGTAGATTTGGCTTTTGTGTTGGTGGGGTTTCGAGAGTTGGTGAAATATTTTGCTGCTCTCTTATCAAGTAAGAGTCCCATTTGTTTTCTGTTTTGAACTTAGTAAAATATTTTTAGTTATTCAACAATTAAAATTTAAAATTTGGTAGTTTCTTAAAATCATAGTTCCACATCCGTCCAAAAAACGATAAAAAATGGACTACCCCGAAAAGGCCGGGTATTTAACCCAAGCCGTAAATTGTTTAACAGAAATAAAATTGTACGATGTAGTCTATGGCAATTGTAACTCTTTTTTCTCAAATACTGCTCTTACTTGCACGCTCAATTTTTAATTTAAAAGATGAATTAATCGAACTTACCGAAGAAGAATCAGGGAAGGAGTATCTGAGACAGCGTCTGAGCAGTGAGATTTTCTTCAAAGAACTGAAACAACATCTGAAAATCAACTCTTATATAAGTACAAATGAGAATGCTATATGGATACAGATTTGGACAGCATTAATAACGATACTATTGCTTAAGTAACTTAAAGGAAAGGCTCAATTCAATTGGAATCTCTCAGATGTAACTAGTTTTCTGAGGATTAATCTGTTTGTAAAGACAGATTTAGAGTATAGGTTAAACAACCCATTTTAGCATCAGGATGAGAAAATCCGACAAAATGAGCAGTTGACTTTCTATCAGATGTGGGGGATAGATCCGAAAACTGTCTGAAACCACTTCTGTTTTCTGATAAAATAGCGTAATATTTAAGAATCTCTTCTTTACTCCGTTTTATTTTGGACAGCAATGACGACAAATTGGGGAAAAATTATCTGATTTTGATTCCGGACGGATCAGACGCTTGCCTCTTTATCACGAAAACAGGGGGTATTCTGGTTCTTAAAATCAATCTAAGCCCCAAATGTCATTCACTCAATTAATTTGGAGGAAAAAGAAAAATTAGTTATGTTGTTCATTACTAATGAAAAGATTTGTTCATTGATAATGAAAAGGCTGCCAAATGATTGATATACAAACTCTTACGGAAGTGGTTCAATCTCAGAAGAAGATAATCCTCGCAAAACCGGAAGGAATTAAAAGGGAGAAGCTGAAAGCTGTTACTCTGAAGCCCGGTTTTGCATCACTGATATCCGGAATAAGGCGATGCGGCAAGAGCACTCTTATGCGTCAGTTAATCGGTGAATCGGGTGAATTTAACTACATTAACTTAGAAGATGTCCGATTATCTGGTTTTGAACTTGAGGATTTCCGGAAGCTGGAAAAAATCTTTAGTCCTTCATCGGGTGCAATATGGTTTTTTGACGAAATCCAAAATGTACAAAAGTGGGAGAAATATATCAGGACTTTAGTGGACCGTGGTGAAACAGTTGTGCTGACCGGTTCGAATGCATCATTATTAAGCAGGGAGTTAGGAACTAAGATGACAGGACGCCATCTTGATACAGAACTATTGCCGTTCTCGTTCAGTGAGTACTGTGATTTTTTTCATCGGGAACAAAGTGCATCGAGTTATGAAGAATATCTGCTTAAAGGAGGTTTTCCCGAATACCTTAAAACAGGGGAATTGCAAATACATCAGACTCTTTTTACGGATGTTATTATTCGTGATGTGATATATCGCCACGGGTTGAGGGATGAAAAATTAGTCAGAGAGTTAGCGCTGTATCTGGCAACTAATGTTGGAAAAGAATATTCGTTCAACTCATTAAAAAAAATATTCTCAGCCGGTTCAGTTAATACCATTATTTCAATGATAAACTACCTCGAAGATAGTTATCTCTTTTTTACGGTTCATCGGTTTTCTTACTCCTACAAAAAAAGATTGCTCGCCCCCAAAAAGATCTATTGCGTTGACACCGGATTGATTACTTCTAACACTGCCTCCTTCAGCGCAGATAAAGGGAGGTTACTCGAAAACGCAGTCTATTTACAATTGAGAAGGAATTATAAAGATATTTTCTATTTTAATGATGAAAGAGAGTGCGATTTCATAGTTAGGGATGGAAAAGGGAATCTCTTTGCTTTGCAGGTTGCCTGGCAATTAAATGAGGACAATCTGAACAGAGAACTTCAGGGATTAGTTATAGCTCTCGACAAGCTGCAATTAAGTGAAGGAGCGATTATCACTCTCGGTCAGGAAGATGAGTTTAGTATTGCGGGGAAAAAGATAAAAGCAATGCCGGTTTGGAAATGGCCGACTTTATGGAAAAAAGCAAATTTCGCGATACATCATTTCTGATCAGCAATTCTACTGTTCACAACCGTCCAACACGATAAAAAACATCACACCGAAAAGGCCGGGTAATTAACCCAAAGCCGTAAATTTGTTTAACAAACACA
>CAYTLQ010000104.1:0-8429 GCA_964438715.1 uncultured Ignavibacteriaceae bacterium | reverse complement strand
TACTCCCGATCTTCTTCGCTAAAAAAAAATGCAAACTCTCTGCTGAGTTTCACTCCTTCTGCGTTTATCTCCATCGGTCGGAGATATATGCCCGGCTCTCCTTCTATCTTCCATTTCCTCCGCCTGTACTCAAGCACTGTTTTCCTGCCTCGTATCGGAAAATCCAGTATCCTCTTTACACGATATCCTTTCTGTCTCATTCGTTTCCCTTCAAATCCCGTTGGAATATAGTTCTTCTCTGTTAGTTCGAGATGATAAACCTCTCCGAAATCTTCAGTGCTTCCTTCTTCATAAAAATTTGTTATCTCAAAGTCTTCTAATGTACCGGGTGGTAAAAACTTACCAATGAATTGTTCTGCTTTCATGTTTGTCTCTCCTTTTCTCCTCTAAAATCTATTCTTTTGCCACCTTTTTTTCAAGTGAACCCAGTAATTATAAGTAAGTATAAAATTAAGAAATCATTAATTTTTTCTTTTATAATAGTTCTTTATTTTAGTCAGTCAACATTTTATTCATTCTTTGAGGATTCTTATGTCGAAATTTTTCAGTATTGTGGCACTATTTTGCATTATCTCTGTTGCAGTTATTGCGCAGGAAAAAGATATGCGTCATGGCGGATACGCCAGGGTTACTGCCCTTGGTAATAATCCCTATGTTACTGATCCGGAATTAATTAAAGTTAATCCGGCTTATGCTCTTTATTATTCCAATTTCATTTGGGGTGACATCGGTTCTAATTCCGGTGCGGCATTCGGTAACAACAGTAGTGGTCAGTTTGCCGGATTTAATTTCAAACTGAGCGACAACATGGTGCTTGGTGCTATTCTTTCCAGAAAAGATTTTATGTCTCATTATTCCTCCATCAGTCAACTCGATCCTGCCGGTACCAATGGTGTTGTAAATGTACTCAATGGTCTTGTCGGTGCTGGTAAAGTTGTTGCACTTGACAACAACTTCGAAATACTTGGTGCAATGAAATTTGGAGAGGCAAAAGTCGGTCTCGGAATTGCGTATGCTTCCACTAACCACGAAAACAGTCCTGCCGGTGGCGGTACAGCAACAGGCTCAGCTTCACAGTTCGGTATTAATCTTGGCGTTCTTATGCCTCTCGGTGGATTGAAACTCGATGCAGGATTCAGCCTTATTGCTCCTTCTGCTACTTATGAACCGGCTGCTCCCGCAAAGAAAAGTGAAGCCAGCCAGACCTTTATTTCTCTTTATGCAAAACTCCCATACAAATACTCAGACAATGTTTCCTTCGTTCCGCTCGTTGCTTTCCAAACTATGAGTGGTACTGTCGATAATGCAGGAACATCTTCCGATATGCCTTCAATGACGATGTTCACAATTGGCGCAGGCCTTAAATATACATCCGGTGATTTTATGCTCATCGGCGGTCCGAGTTTTATAACTACAAGTATAACCTCTAAAGCCACTACAACCGATCCGGAACTTTCCGATTCATACACCTCATTCCCTACATGGAATATTGGCGCTGAATGGAGTCTTACCGACTGGTTATGCGCTCGTATGGGTTATGTAGCTTCAACAATTTCTGAAACTGATGAAACAACTGCTACAGCAACAACGAAAAACAAAATGGTTATGACGAAATTTGGACAGTCCGAGGCTACTCTTGGTCTTGGTTTCCATTTTGGTAATTTCAACCTGGATGCAGTTGTAAATGCTGATGTATTCCGTCAGGGTCTTAATAACATTGGCGGCGGCGGAGCTACCTTCAGCTATCTTTCAGCAAGCTACGCATTCTGAGAGTAATATTCGATTTACCAAAAAAAGAGGCAGTCCTAATAAAGACTGCCTCTTTTTTTATCATAATGTTTTCTACTCGCTTATAAATGCACTTTCAATGTGATTAATCTCCGGTTCTTTCCCTTCATAAAGTTTAATTGCAACCAAATCGAATCTGCATTCTACCTCATCGATATTTTTTTCATAGAGATAACCGTGAGCAGAACGAACCAGCATCTTCTGCTTTGGGTATGAGAGAGCATATTCAGGGTCTCCGAATCGTGAATCACTTCGGCTCTTAACCTCAACAAATACCAATACATCCCCGTCTTTTGCTATTATGTCAATTTCACCATGTCCAAATTGATAATTTCTCTGCAGAATTTCATACCCCTTTTCTTTGAGAAATTTCTCCGCAATATCCTCAGCTTTTTTACCGAGCTTTCTTGTATCTGCCTTATTCATTAAGCCTTGTTTTAATGTCGTCAGGAAATGGTATTAATAGCGACTTTTCACGCTCTGCAATTTTTCTAAGAAATGTTTTCCGGTGGTATTTACATGGTCCGTGCCTGAGTATAGCATTAATATGTTCTTTTGTAGGGTAACCTTTGTTTTGCCTCCAGCCATAAACCGGAAATTCTTCATCCAATTCGTTCATTATTCTATCCCGAATAACTTTTGCGATTATCGAAGCTGATGCAATTGTCATTGAAAGAGAATCGCCCTTCACGATTGCATAAGCAGGAACATCTGACGGAAATAATTTATTTCCATCAACAAGTAAAACATCAGGGATTAAGGAGAGTTTTTTAACACTTTGCGACATTGCCTTTAATGACGCCTGAAGAATATTTATTTCGTCTATTTCAGAATGACTTATCTCAGTATATGCAACAGCAAGAGCCTTGTTGTTAATTTCTTCAAATAAAATTTGGCGCATTGCTTCGGTAAGCTGTTTCGAGTCATTTACTTTTTCAATTTCCGTATCAGGCGAAAATACTACAGCGGCGGCAACTACCGGACCCGCTAGTGGTCCCCTGCCAGCTTCATCTATTCCGCAAACCAATTTTTCCGGGGTTCGACGATAATTATCATCAAATGCTTTCATATTCCCACAACAATAGCTGTAAGTCCGGATACCATAGCTATCTTCATCAGAAATGACGCACGACTGAGGTATTTATTATATTCTGTCTTATATAATAACACGATACAATAGAGAATAAGAGGATTAACTATTACCATTACAAGAATAAAATATTCAATTTTATAATACTGATGAAGAAACGGTAACAGAGTAACTACAAATAAAAGAACATATACCACAGTAATTACTAATTTGGTATTCTTCACTCCGAAAACAATCGGGTATGTTTTTCTGCCCGATTTTTCATCACCTATTATATCCTGAATATCTTTTATTAGCTCCCGTATTAATGTAGAAAAAAATGCAAATAGCGCCGGATACACAACTACATAAATATTTCCGAGTAGAAGACCAGGAGAGAGAAATGCGAGCGATGCCAAAAAAGATACAACAAGATTCCCTACAAGAGGTTTGGAACTGAGCGACCGGGAATAGAAATATAATACTATGTTAGCAACTGATGCAGTAAAAAAGGCATAGAAACCCGCCGGTAATGTAACTATTTGAGAAAGTGCAACCAGAACATAATAGTAATTCCGTGCTTCAGAAAGTTGAATTTTTCCCGATGCCAGGGGTCGGGAATTATTATTACTCCTATCAATCGAAACATCAAAAATGTCATTTATAACATTTCCTGCCGAAGTAGAAAAAAAGCCTGCTAAGGCGAATGTAAGGTAGATAGAGATTGAACTTTCTGGTGCAACTATCCATACTCCTGTAATGACACAGAGAGCAGTTATAATAGCATTAATCGGCCTAAGTATTATTAAATAACTCAATTTATATATGACTACTCAATTCTGAAAAAAACCTAAAATAATAAATAAACAATATTAAATAAGACTGCTATTTTCTTCAAATAAGGAAAATCTTTATGTAGGGAGTACTCATCGTGGGGTATTAACAAATTGTCAATATTTGATAGCGACTCAAAAGTTGCGTTTGGCAATTAATAACATATTTCATATTGAGGTTTCTATATCAGATCAGCAAATTCTGCTGAAATTACTTTCAGAAGATCTTCAGGAGCAATTTTTATTTGCATACCTCTTATGCCGGCGCTGCAATAGATTTCATCGAACAACATCGCGGTTTCATCAATAAATGTTGGGAATTTCTTTTTCATAGCAATCGGGGAACACCCTCCTCTGATATAACCGGTAACATTCAGAAGGTCGGACATTCTTAGCATTTCAATACTCTTATTGCCGGATGCCTTTGCCGCTTTCTTCATATCTAACTCGGCGGTAACAGGAATACAGAACACATAATGTTGTCTGTCACTTCCGACTGTTACAAGTGTTTTAAATACGGAATCCGGTATTACATTAATTTTTCTGGCAACTGTTTCCCCGCTCAGATCGTCATCAACTTCATAAGTATGCAACGAGAATGTTATGCCATGAGACTCCAGAATTCTTATAGCATTCGTTTTGGTCACTTACCTTGTACCCCCTGCTCCTTCAGGCGGTAGAGTTGCCACCATGGTGTACCGGGGCTGTGGTGGTGCTCCAGATGATAGCCAAAAAAATAGCATGAGAGCATTGCCCAAAGATGATTTAATTTTTGTGACCTTGCATTATGAGGATGCATTTCTTCCGTATGCGGTAGCATATGTGGCCGGTAAGTACCAAAATAGAATAACTGCAACGAACTTAATATGGCAGGCAATACCCAATAAACCCATACTACCGGCTCTGAAAAATGATATTTCAAGAGATTAAACAGAATAGCCATTACCACAAGTTGTGTAATGGTAGTATAACGAACCATAAATGTGCCCCACCAAATCCAGAAATTCTGTGAAGAAATGTTATAATCGGGGTCATCGGCTGTTCCGGGTGATTTATGATGCATAAAGTGATTTTTTATCAGTCGGTTGTAACTTAATCCCGCATACAAAAAACACGCTATAGTTCCAAAAATTGTGTTTACTCTTTTATTTCTGTAAATTGTACCATGCATTGCATCGTGACCTGTTATAAAAAGACCTGTATATAAATAGGTTTGAAGTATTATATGCAGATACATAAGCAATGAACCAACCTGCACCGGAGCATAGCTAAGCGCATAATACAAATGTAATCCCCATGCACTAATTACCGTCAAAGCGATGATTATTCCTGTCATATTTAAAGAACTACACTTAGTGTTAAAAAGAAAACTGTTTGTACTATAAGGTAATATAATGTTATACCGGATTTCATTTCAACACGGAAAATATTATAAATCACCGATAAAAACACCGCAATCACGAACCATGCAACATAATTTCTCAGGGGAATACCATCGCTGTTCCATGTCCAATAATCAAGAGATACTGCCACCGGTTCAAGAATATAGTCAAAACCCGTCGCGAAAATTGCCGTAGCAAATATCTGCAATACATTATTCTTGAATATTTTTTCAGATAATGTAATACACCCCAATATGACCAAAACCCAGTTTATCCCTATAATAAGAGGTACTTCTGCTATCTTAAATCCAAGCGATTCTCCATAGCGATATTCACCGAAAATAATTCCGGTTTTTACGCCTACTGCCTCCGTAATAAAAGTGAAAATAAATGAAACTAATGCCCAGTAAAAAAGCTTCTTGTTGCTTTTTATTCCGGTACTAAATAAAACAATACCCGAAGTAAGAACTAAGGTAAACGGCGTTAAAGTTAAGAATAGTTCACGCAGGGGAGAAAACTGATGTCCAACAATTCCAACAGAAAATAATATGCCGAGAATAATTTCAGCAGGATACTTTTTCATAAAGTTCTTCCCTTCCATATTACCTTTTTTTGTTTAATAATACCTGCTGAATTAATACCCACCCAGAACACTGCCATCATTTGCAATGGATGAAATACAACCTGCAACAATGGATTCTGACCGGAAATTAATGCAATGAGGATACGGGAAAGCAATATCATCCCACTTGTTATTACTGCAATGTGTGAGAGTGGTATAAGAAGAAAAGGAATAAAAAATACGAGCAGAAAAAAAATCAGCATTAAGAAAAATACAGGCCGACTTATATTAAAGCCGGGGTAAAAGTTCTTTGTAAAACCTGCAATTGCTTCATTAAATCCGTTATACATACGACAAAAAACTCCTTTCCCTCCTAACAATGTAAGAACCTTACCTCCATCTCCCTTAATCATCCTTGCTATTTCCATATCCTCAACTACTTTATCCTTGACCATTTTGTGCCCACCGAACTTTATATATACTTCCCTGTGCAGTACAATCATCTGTCCATTTGCGGCAATAAACGATTTCCTTTCAGAAGAATAAACCAGACGAAGCGGTAAAAAACTTAACAATAACCAGTTCATCAAAGGCACAATCAAACTCTCCCCTAATGTTTTCGTAATCTGTGTTGGGAAAACCGAAAGCATTGCAGGGTGAAATCTCCTGAGTAAGCCAGCAGTTTCAGCCAAAGCGTTTTTCCCCAGCCGCACATCAGCATCAAGAAAAAGCAGATACGATCCACGGGAATTTTCCGCAAGCTGATGACACGCCCAGTTTTTTCCTTTCCAGCCCTCTGGCAGAGCAGCACCGTTTAATACTTTTACTTTGCTTCGACCAGTATTCACCTTTTCTATTTCTATTAATGTGCCATCGGTTGAACCGTCATTTAATATTAAAATTTCAAATGGAGGGAACGATTGTTCTAGAACACTGTGCAGACATTCTGCGATATTTCGCTCCTCATTTCGGGCAGGTATAAGAACAGAAAATTTTATATCGTCATTATTACTTAATTTGTCGGTGTTTGAATATCGCGGAGCAGTAAAATAATTATATATGGTTACCATCAGCACAATCAGTGCAGGTACCCCTGTTGAAAGTACTATGTAGTCAATATTACTCAAAAACATCTCTCAAATACTGGCGCTTCCCCGCTGACTCAGCCAAAGCTGTTACATTCTTCCGAAATTCTTTTTCAAATGCATTAAAATCAGAAGTAATCTCCGAATCGTTTAATAGTTTTCCGAATCTCACATAAATATCCGGTTTGGGTTCATTTTCATATTGAATTCCAAAAGCGACAGGCAGTACTACAACGCTGTTGTTTTCCCTCTCAAGAAACTTCATTAACCCCTTACGGAGTGTTATTTCGGCAGTAAGGAAAGGCTCTATCTCCCCCTGCGGATACATTACCACAACTGTATCGGGTGAAAGTGCTTCACGAGTATAACGAATTGTTTCGATAATTGATTTCGGGTTTGTCGGCTCGATAGAATATGCTCCCACATACCTAAAAAACCAGTATCGCCGAAGTTGTGTTTCCAGCATCATCAGAAAAATCCTGCGCGAAGGAAAGAGCTGAAGCACAATCTCGTGAATGAAAAAGCCATCCCACCACGAAAAATGGTTCGGAGTTATGAGGAGACTTTTGCCTTCAATGCCGGCAGGAGGCTCATTAACGAGTAGCATTCTGCCGAATGTTTTCCGCATAAGTTGTCGGATATAGAAATCGAACAGTAAACGAGCAATTTTACTGTGTTGTGCCTTTATCATCTCTCAACAGATTTATCGTTAACTACCAATTAATCGGTTACTTTTTCACCTGCGGCTTTTGTCCTTCGGTGTTTCAGATATTCAATTACTCCCGGTAAAACCGAAATAATTATTATTGCAATGATGACAATTGAAAAATTATTTTTCACAAATGGAAGATTACCAAAAAAATAACCTCCATAAACAAAAACAAGAACCCAAACCGCACCGCCGGTAATATTATACAAAATAAAACGCGGGTAACTCATACTGCCTACACCGGCAACAAACGGAGCAAATGTTCGTATTATTGGTACAAATCGGGCAATTATTATTGTTTTACCACCGTGTTTTTCATAAAAAGAATGCGTTCTGTCGAGATATTCTTTTTTAAGTACATTTGGATATTTTTCAAAAAGCTTATGTCCAAAATAATGTCCTATCCAGTAATTTGCCGTGTCGCCTAAAATTGCCGCAATAATCAGCAGTATGGCAAGAAGATGAACATTCAAAGCTCCGCCTACTGTTAATGCTCCCGCGGCAAACAATAGTGAATCACCGGGGAGAAATGGTGTAAAAACCAAGCCTGTTTCGGCAAAAATTACTATAAAAAGAATTGCATAGGTTATTGTACCGTACTGTGCAATCAATTCGTTGAGGTGTTTATCAAGGTGTAGAAAAAGATCTATGAGATACGCGATAAATTCCATTTTCTTAAATATTTATTATAAAAACTGCAATTATACACGGTAAAATGATGAAATATTGCGAAAGAAAGAACTTGTAATTTTGGTGAATTATACACTCTTCTTTCTATCTTGTATTGGGTATTAAGTATTAATTGAAACGGAGATTATGCAAGTCTAGTTGAAATACCCTTAGGCCCCGAGAAAACTACTATACTTTCTTTGATACCGTTTTAGTCCTTTCATTCAGTTTTCTTTTAAGCAGAATCATTTTATCAGCATTATTTATTCTCCTCATATTCCTCTCTATATCCAATAAGGTAACCGCTATCCAGTATGATCTCATCTTACCGG
>CAYTLQ010000103.1:0-17275 GCA_964438715.1 uncultured Ignavibacteriaceae bacterium | reverse complement strand
AGCAGCGTCAGATGTGTGTATGAGATAGATTCAGAGCAATACCTTTTTTAATTATTTGTTCTTTTGTCATATGAATAATTGGTGTTTTTATAACAATACCCGAGTCAGGTTTTGTTCCAATTTTAACCATTTTTTCAAAGGCTTCGTAGAATTCAGGTCGGCAATCGGGATAACCACTTGCATCTTCATAAACTGCACCAATAAATATCGCCCTGGCGGAAATACCTTCAGCCCAACTTACGCAGGCGGCGAGAATGTTGCCATTTCTGAATGGGACATAAGAACTTGGGATTTCTTTTGAATTTAGGTCGGCTTGCGAGACTGTCATCGAATAGTCGGTAAGAGAAGAAGACCCTATCCGGCTGAAATAACTCATATCAAAGATCATTCGTTCCTTTATGCCGTAATAATCAGCAATTTCGTTAAAAGCCTTTAATTCGCGTTGTTGCGTTCGCTGGCCATAGTTAAAATGAGCAAATGCCAGCTCATATTCTTCTTTTGCGATTGCGGCAGTAACACAACTATCCATTCCACCACTTACAGCAATTATCGCCTTCATACTTATCCGTTTGTTAGAAAAATATAAAATATAAATATAATCATAACAACATTTTTGGGAAAAAATAACTGACAGTTGTTTTTTATTAGTTTTCCATTGATTTCGGTTCATTCGAAATTTTTTTTGCGGGAACCATACTCTGCTGAAATTAACAGGTTTTTATTAGCCTTTGCTGTATATTTTTTACTGAACCGAAGTTTTCAGTCGAACTGATAGTGAGCAAAAATTTACTGTTTCTGTTTTCTCATTTGAAGCGTAAATTAAGTATTATAATACAATAAAACCGGAAAATTCATTGCTGAAATTTTTTTGCTTTTACACTCTTTTGATTTCTTTAGCATTCGGGCAAGCGCGTTGGGATGTAGTTAATAGCCCTACCACCAATTTCCTGGAGCGAATTCAGTTCGTTGATAGTTTATGGGGCTGGGCGAGTGGTGATTCTGGTACAATAATCAGAACCACTGACGGTGGGACAACATGGACTTTATTACCAACCAATGTTCAGACGCTCATTCAGTCCATTTCATTCGTTAACCGGAAATACGGCTGGGCATTAACATGGGTTGAGGGAGATACGATTTACTATACTGTTGTAATGAAAACTACTGATGGTGGCGATACCTGGAGTAAAACGCGGATACCTCCCGATAATGTATTATTTCACACAATTCATTTTGTTGATTCACTCACCGGCACAATCGGAGGTACAAGCGGAGAATTTTTTAGTACTACTGACGGCGGAGAGACATGGAGGGAAAATAATGTCCCTTTAGTTTCCTGTTCTTTTTTCCCCGTACTCCGGGTTTACACCCGTTCTGCAGAATTGAAATATGCAGTTGGGGGGCATGTGGATGTTTCAGGTGTAATCTGGCGTACATCGGATGGTGGTGAAAACTGGATGGCTACATGTGTTAGTCCGGAACCTATCCGTGCTATTCATTTTATAGATTCCTTGCGAATAATTGGTGTTGGCGGTGATTTTGAATATGGCACCGGAATAGTTTATTCGAATAACGCAGGAGCAACATGGCGCTATTCCAGTCTGCAGGTTTTTGGTATTGCAAAAGATATAGCTCCTCGCACAAAAAACGAATTTTGGGCGCCGTTGGACTTTGCTCAGCAATTTATTTTTTCGGTTGATACCGGTTTGACATGGCAAGTTTACCCACTTCCAGAAGGGCAATACATTAAATCAGTTTCATTTCTTGACAGCACCCGCGGATTTGCTGTTGGTAACTCTGGTATTATTCTCAGGTATTCAAAATATACTGATATTGAAACTACTTCAATCAATAATTCAGGTAAAATATCCGGAACCCTGAACAGTTATTTTCAAGATGGGCAGTTGGTACTCTCCTCTGATCAATTACTGCCATCCGGTCTTAGGCTTCGTGTTTTCAACCTTACCGGAGAGTTGATTCACTCAGAAGAAATTGTTTCTCAAACAACAGTGATAAAAATACCGGCAAGAAGATTTTCGTCGGGTGTATATTTTTACTTGCTTTCCGGCTTTTCGATGAATAAGCAAATCCCCATACATCTGACCGGTAAATTTGCAATAGCAAGGTAATGGAGGAACGATACGACCCTGTTAATTGTTGCAATGCAATGAGAGGGCTAGAGGTTGATTCCCCTATATCAGGATTAAAGTTGTTAGATTCTCTTCCCGAACAACATAAATCTTTCTGTGAATATTAAAAATATTTGTCCGAAATCAACTCTTCTCCTTGATTGAAAATACCGAAAACTTTAAAGATCGGATTCTTCCAGATTGGTGGAAGAAATACTCAAAAATTATCCCTCATTTACGAGCAGAAAATTTGTAAATTTAAAGTCATTGTTTTTTGCATAGGAGTTATAGTGGTAGTAGTTCTTGAGAAAAGCGCTACAGAGAGGCAAATTGAAGATATAATAAAACATTTGGAAGATTTCGGTTTCGCTGTTCATAAATCAACCGGAGTAGAACAAGTTGTTTTAGGCGCAATTGGTGTAAAGCCCGATTTTGATATCAGAAAAGTAAAAATTCTGGATGGAGTTGCGGAAGTTTACCGCATAACAGAACCATTTAAATTGGCAAGTCGTAGCTTTAAGAAAGAAAATACTCTTGTAAAAGTTAAAGATCTTGTCTTTGGTGGTGAACAAATAATTGTAATAGCCGGGCCATGTTCAATTGAAAACGAACACCAAATATTTAAACTCGCAGAAATAGTTGCTGAATCCGGAGCAAAAATACTGAGGGGGGGAGCATTCAAACCTCGTACCTCACCGTATGCATTTCAGGGTTTAGGTGAAGAGGGGTTAAAGTTAATTCGTAAAGCCGCAGATGCATTTGGTTTGCTTGTAGTAACAGAAGTTATGGAAAGTAACCAAATACCGGTTGTAGCACAATATGCAGACATACTTCAGGTGGGTGCTCGGAATATGCAGAATTTCCCGTTACTTAAAGAATTAGGAAAAGTGGATCACCCTGTTATGCTGAAACGGGGTCTCTCGGCTACTATTGAAGAATTACTTATGTCGGCAGAGTATATCCTTTCTAGTGGTAATAAAGATGTAATATTGTGTGAACGAGGGATTCGGACATTTGAAACATATACAAGAAATACATTCGATATTTCGGCAATACCTGTTGTCCAGAAAAAGAGTCACCTGCCAATAATAGCCGATCCTTCACATGCCGTCGGTTTAAGAGATAAAGTATTACCTATGGCCAGGGCTGCGGTTGCCGCAGGAGCTGATGGGTTGATGGTAGAAGTGCACCATGATCCGGAAAAAGCGCTTTCTGATGGACCTCAGGCACTTTTACCGGAACAATTTCTGGAATTAATGAGGCAAGTAAAACAAATAGCGCCCATAATCGGAAAGAAAATTTAGCATTTACGCCGAAAATCGTACAATCCGGTATTTCATAATTAGTTTGAATAGTCTTTTGTATAGAACGAATAGACTTTCCATTTAATTGTCTTTTCACGATCATTAATAAGTACGAAAAATAGTAAAGGAAACTCCGGATGAAAATGTCTGGTGGACCAGCCTCGGTAAATATAAAAATATTTTTGCTTGTGTTCGCGTTTGCAATAGGAGGGGGTACACTGATTTATACCAACTCGTTAGTTGAAAAACTTCAGGAAAAGGAACGGCAGATAGTACAGTTGTACGCTAAGGGATTGGAGTATGTGGCAAATTCACCGGCAGAAAATTCAGATATCACCTTTCTTTTTGAAAATATAATCCGGCCAATAGATTTTCCTATGATTCTCACTGATGCTGATGATAGCCTCAATATTGACGGGAAACCAAATATCAGAAACATACGATATGACTCTTTAGCCTCTCCCCATGAGTTAAAAAAATTCTTTCAAGCGAAATTGAAAGAGATGGATGCTGAGCATAAACCAATACTGGTTACCTACATTATGGATAATGACACAATAATTCTGACAAAAATTCACTACGGCAATTCGGAGTTGATTGCTCAGTTGAAGTATTATCCATTAATACAGATACTAATTGTTTGTGTTTTCATTATCATCGGATATATTGGTTTCAGTCAAATTAAGAAGAGTGAGCAAAGCAATATCTGGGTAGGTATGGCAAAAGAGACAGCGCATCAATTTGGCACGCCTCTTTCAAGCCTGATGGGGTGGCTGGAATTACTTAAGCTTAATTACAAAGACCCGGATAAAGTTGAAGATATTAGTCAGGAAATTCAAAACGATGTTGAAAAGCTAAATAAAATCACAAACAGATTTTCGAAAATTGGTTCAAAAGCAGATTTAAAGCCTGAATTTGTGTATGAGGAAATTAAAAAAGTTATAGATTACTTTAAGAGAAGAATACCGCAAACCGGTAAAAAAGTTGAATTTGTCCTTGAAGGTGATCAGAAAGTACAAGGAAAAATTAACAGTGAATTGTTCGACTGGGTTATCGAAAATCTTGTTAAGAATGCACTTGATGCAATTGATAATGAGAACGGTAAAATAGTTTTCCGTATCATTGATTCACGAAATAAAATAGAAATAGAAGTAACCGATAACGGTAAGGGCATTGAAATGAAAAGGCGTAAAGATGTTTTCAGACCGGGTTATTCTACAAAGCGGAGAGGTTGGGGGCTAGGCTTAAGTTTGTCTAAAAGAATCGTAGAAGAATACCATAAGGGTAAGATATATGTAAAATCATCACTGCCCGGGGAAGGAACAACTTTTAAGATTGTTATTGATAAAGCCTAAAGAACCTTGTAACTAAAACTCAATATCCTATCTAAAAGCACTTAACTCATCGAGAGCATGCGCTCAAGAGGTTTAAGGGCTTGAATACGCAACTCTTTGCTCATTTCCAGCGCGGGCGCTTTTTTAACCATACAATTGTAAATTTTTTCGAGAGTATTAAGTTTCATGTGCGGGCAATTATTACATGCACAACCGTTATCAGGAGGCGCGGCATGGAAAATTTTATGAGGTGCGGCTTTTTTCATCTGGTGAATTATACCGGCTTCAGTAGCTACAATATATTCATTAGCAGAGTCATTGGAAATGAATGAAAGTAATTTGCTGGTTGAGCCGATGAAATCTGCATGATGAAGTATGGGTTCTTCACATTCAGGGTGAGCAATTATTTTGGCATTTGGGTGAAGAAGCTTTAAATCAAGAATTTTTCTTTCTGAAAAAATTTCGTGCACAATACACGAACCATTCCATAAAGTCATTTCCCTTCCCGTGATTTTCGAAATATATGCTCCCAGATTTTTATCAGGGGAAAAAAGTATTTTCTGATCTTCTGGTATCTGGCGAATAATTTTTTCTGCATTGCTGGAAGTACAAATAATATCGCTAAGTGCTTTAACCTCGGCAGAACAATTAATATAAGTAACTGCCAGTAATTCAGGATTTTTTCTCCTGAACTCTCTGAACTCGGCAGGTGGGCAACTGTCGGAAAGTGAACAACCGGCATTCATGTCGGGCACAAGGACGAGTTTCTCCGGATTTAATATTTTCGCTGTTTCAGCCATAAAATGGACTCCGCAGAAAACAATAACATCGGCTTCTGTGGATTTTGCTTTGCGGGCAAGTTCGAGGCTATCGCCGATAAAATCTGCAATATCCTGAATTTCAGATTCCTGATAATAGTGAGCCAAAATGATGGCGTTAAGTTCTTTTTTAAGTTTCTTTATCTCAGTTGGATAATCTATGGTTGTTGATACATTATTGTAAAAAATCATAGTAAAAATTTATGTATTTAAGACAGTGTTTTTTTGTTTCTATAATCTGAAAAAAATTTCTCACTGGCTATAAATGTGGGGGAAAGGGTCGAAAATAATTAAAATTAACAATGTTAAGTAGTGGCACGGAAATTGAACTATTAATCTGGAACAATGAAAAATTGTGTCCAACATAGCACCCTCCTTATAGTAACACACACAAACTGCCGTGGTCACGCCCTCTTCCACGGCGGTTTTTATTTTAAATTCACACACAATTAAATATAAAAATTTTGAAAGATATGTAGCAAATTTTTCGATATGTGATTTAAATTACCCTATTAATGAGAATGTCACCTTAAGAGAGAAGAATAAACCTCTGAAGTTTTCTGAATCATTGTTTTCTGGTCGAATAATTCAAGAGCCTTCCTTGAAAAATTATTTCTGCGTTTTTCAGCTATATCAGGGTGCTTAATAATTTCACGAATAATTGATGCAAGCATTGACGCATTACCTTTTTCAAAGACAAAACCATCTACGCCATTTGTAAAATCATATTGCAACCCAAGAAAATCTGCGGCAATAATACCATTTCCCGCGAATGCAGCTTCCACGATTATTCTTGGGAAACCTTCGTTAGCAGAGGAGGAAGGAATTATAAGATAGTCCGTTTCCGCGAGAAACTGTCGAAGGTTTTTAATTTCACCAAGAAATTCTATCCCAGCGTTTAATTTTTCATTGTATTCTTTAAGTGCCTTTTCTTCCTCACCAATACCGGCAATAAGAAAACGACATTTGTTACGAACACTTTCTTCAAGTAAAGTGACGGCTTCAATATAGGTGCTGAAGCCTTTAGATCTGGTGAGGCGGCCTGCCGAGAGGAATACAATTTTTGGCGATTCATGTTTGGAAATATATTTCGTTCCCGAGATACCACATCGTATAAAGGCAAATTTTTTGGATGAGATTATTTTATCTTTCAGAAAATATTCTACAATGTGTCCATTTATAGCAATGTATTTATGTGCAAGTAAATGAGGCAGAAAACCGACCGGATCCAGAATACCGTGATTCGTCTGAACGGTCTTCCACTTGCTGAATACAGAACTAAGATATGCAATATTTGCAAGATAATGTGAGTGTGAATGAATTATATCGATTTCGTGTTTTCTGCAAATACTTAATACCTTACCCACTGCAAACATGAAATTAGTCGGTGAGCGTAATGAATGAAGAGTTTTGGGCTCAACCATTACCGGAATGTTCAGTTTCCTGAAATCTTCAACAGCTTCACCACCTCCACACAATACTGTAAACTTTGTTTCAGGTTGCCATTCATTGAATCCGGAAATCAGATCAAATAAATGGCGGGAAATACCATCTGTGTAGGAAAGTAAATTAGTAAGGAGCAAAATATGCATGAATGAATTATCGGTTAACTAATGACTGGTAGATCTGTATGTGTTCCTGTGTAACCCGATCCCATTTATAAGTTTTATAAATCTCCCGTGCATTGTCACTAATTTTCTTTATTTCACTTCGGTTTTCTAGTATGCTTTTGATGTAAAGCTCTATCTCGTTTAAGCGGTCATCTCCGAATATAAAACCATTATACCCGACTCGAATAACAGGTGCCATACCAGTTTTTTGATTTGCGATAACAATCATACCGGCTAACATAGCTTCAATGGCGCTAAATGAGAAAGTTTCATAGGAAGAGGGTGCGATGAAGATATCGTGCTCGGCATATAATTTTGCCAGATCGTCACTTTGCAGTTTCGGTAATACTTTTGTAAACTGTTGTTCAATAGCCGGTATTGGTAATGAACAATTAATTACCGTAACACTAATTTGTTGAGATAACCTTCGGAGTGATTTGAGAACCTTAATAATACCTTCTTCCCGTTTGGGATGACCTCCGACCATTAATATTTTTAGTTTGTCACCAGGTAAGCCCCGATTCGCACTATGCAAGAAAAAAATTTCATCAATACCGGGTTTTGTGAGATGAAATCTGCCGGCATCAATATTATAATCCTCTCGTGCCTGAACAACAACATTATCAGAAAAGTGTAAAATTCTATCAGAACAATTCAATATCAATGATTCACAAATTCTGTTTTTTAGTTTGTATAAGGAAGACAATTTTTTGTTTTGATTATCCTCAAATTTTATAACTCCATGAAGAGTATAAATAAGGTTAAACTTCTTTACAAAACTTGCAATTGCTATAACAGAGGCAAATCGTTCATAATTTGTTATATGAATAACAGGAATACGATTAAATAATATGAAACTAAATAATCGTATATAACCAAAACGCCATACATTTTCATCTACCTCTTCTTTTCCAAAAAGCCGCTTAAATACACTCTTTGAGTTACCGGAAAATGACGATGCGAATAACACATCAACTTTTCCGCTCAGGTTTTGGAATAATCGTTTTGAGTATTTTTCAGGTCCGGTAAGTTCTTCCGAAAGATTGTATGTTCCGGCAATCAGGACATCCATGTTTTTTCTCCGGTTATAACGGTATTTTTGATGAATATATATTGTTAATGAGCATTATTGATAACGCATTAGTGAAAATCTTATTCTCTTTGACTTTAAAAGTAAAAAGAGTTGAGATAAAAAGATACTTAGTTCAGCAATTATAGTTGCGATAACTGCGGCTATGACACCCATTCGCGGTATAAAAAAGATGTTTATCAGAATACTGAGCAGGAGCGATGGTACTATACTGAAAGCTACTTGTTTTTCTAAACCGACTGAATTGAGCATAGTTCCTGTAAAATTATTTAGCAGAAGCCAGGGTAAAGCTAAACAAAGAGTTTGCGACAAAGTGACCGATGCAGTATAACTGCTACCATAGACAAACACTATTAATGGCTCAGACAGAAAAAACAATAAAGCAGATGTTATAATAATATAAATTATAAGCATACCGAAGCTATGTCTGACTTGTTGAAACCTGATTATACCTTGTTCAGCATAAGCCTTACTTGCATCGGTGAAGAGCGGGGTGAGAATTATATTCGAAAATGCCTGAGGCAGTTTATACACAGAGTAAGCGACAGCATAAACTGCAACCACCTCAGAGCCGGCTAAACCATTTAATAATACAATATCCATACGATCATTTGCCCAAACCATTATCATCCCTGATGCCATAGGAATGGAGGATCGGAAAACCTGTCTCAATTTATTTACGGAAGGCCATATTTTCTGAGGCACATTTATTCCTTGCGAGCCCAAAAAACTATTAGAAAGAAAATATTGCACGATGGCTGAAAACAAAAATGAAAGAGAGACCACAACGATAGAATGAGAAAAATTCAATAAAACAACGCTTATAAGAAGAGTTAATCTGCCCCAAAAGAGAGCAATCAAAAATTCTTTGAACCGGGCTGTCCCGAAAAGTACGCTGGAGAAAAGATTATTGTACCCTAGTAGATAGACTGAAACTGCAATAATTAGTCCTGAAACAAAATCTATTTTTTGAACAGCAAAATAGACCAACGCTAAAAGAAGAAACAGAGGCCAAAGTAGCAATCTAAAATTATAAGCAACCGCAAAATCATTTAGCGTTGTTGACTTGGGTGAGGCAAAATCGCGTTGAAAATAGAAAGCAAAACCGAATTCAAAAAATGAAAAAAGAATATTTCCAAAAGCAAATGCAGTGCTTATTTCACCATAGCTTTGCTGTGAGAATTGTCTGGCGATTACGACGAATGCGAAAAAATAAGAAGCCTTTTCAATAATACTTGCAATGAACAAATACTTGCCATTGAACAGTAATTTTGAAAAAGGATGAATAAAGGATTTAAAAATTTGCATCTGTAAAATGTATGGGAATAATGCAATTCAAACAATAGGAGAGAAAATATGAAAAGGGACGCCTGCAAAGGCGTCCCTGATAAAGATATGATCGCTTAACCGTTATAATTTATAGCAGCGAGTCCAAGGAACTGTGCGGTATTTCCCAGCTCTTCCTCAATTCGTAGTAACTGGTTGTATTTGGCAATACGGTCAGTCCTGCTTGCAGAACCGGTTTTTATCTGTCCGGTATTTGTTGCAACAGCTATATCGGCTATTGTTGTATCTTCTGATTCACCGGAGCGATGACTGATGACTGCAGTGTAACCGGCGGACTTTGCCATTTCAATGGCGTCGAGTGTTTCTGTCAATGTTCCAATTTGATTTACTTTAACAAGAATGGAATTTGCTACACCGCGCTCAATGCCCATAGAAAGACGCTTAGTATTTGTTACGAAAAGATCGTCACCTACAAGTTGTATTTTGCTTCCTAGCTGTTCAGTAAGCATTTTCCAACCTTCCCAGTCATCTTCAGCCAAACCATCTTCGATGGAAACAATTGGATATTGTTTTACCCAGTTTGCCCAGAATTCAATCATTTTCTCTGAAGAGATTTCAGATTTATCGGATTTAAAGAACTGATAAGTACCTTTTTCTTTTTGGTACATTTCACTCGTTGCCGGATCGAGGGCAATACAAATATCAGAACCAGCTTTATAACCGGCTTTTTCAATTGCCTCGAGAATTACTTCTACTGCTTCAACATTGGATTTAAGATTTGGTGCAAAGCCGCCCTCATCGCCGACAGCAGTATTGTATCCTTTCTTTTTTAGTACTGATTTCAAAGTATGAAATGTTTCAGCGCCCATTCGCAAAGCTTCAGCAAAACTCTTGGCACCGACAGGCATAACCATAAACTCCTGGAAATCGACATTATTATCAGCATGACTGCCGCCATTGATAATATTCATCATAGGCACGGGAAGGACTTTTGCATTAACACCGCCAATATAACGGTAAAGCGGTATTCCGAGAGCATTTGCGGCGGCACGGGCTACGGCAAGAGAAACACCCAGTATTGCGTTTGCGCCAAGTTTTGTTTTATTTGGTGTGCCATCGAGTTCAATGAGTAATTTATCAACGCCAACCTGATCAAGTGCATCAAAATCAATTAGTTCTTCTGCAATTATATCATTGACATTTTTTACTGCATTAAGAACACCTTTACCGAGATACCTTGATTTGTCATCATCACGAAGTTCACATGCCTCATGTTCACCCGTTGAGGCTCCGCTGGGTACAATTGCTCTGCCAAGTGCGCCACTTTCAAGTAAAACTTCTGCTTCGAGTGTAGGGTTACCTCTGGAATCGAGTACCTCCCTCGCTTTTATATCCATTATATATGTCATTTTGTCTCCTTTATGTCTAAAATGAAGAAATTCAATTTATGATAATGTTAAAATTACGCATTTTTCATCATTCCACGCAGGCTGAATAAGTTTAATGAAAATATTATTTTCGGCAGGAATTTTTTTATACCTCGTATTCAGTTGTCTGCGGTACTCATTTCCGGTTTTTGTTGCGTATTGCAAATTCAAGAAGTTTGTTATGCCCGGTTATTCCAAGTTTCGAAGCGATATTGTCCCGATGTTTTTGTACAGTACGGTAACTATTGTTTAAACACGAATAATTCATTCGCGGATAATTATTAAATTAAAAACCTGCCTGCCTTCAGAAAATTTATTCTACTCTGATTGAATATTTTATTTCAGAAGAATCATTTTACGGTAGAGTGAACCGAATTTACATGTTACCTTATAAAAATAGATCCCACTGGAAAGATTTTCAGCATTAATGGGTATATTATGTTTGCCGGACGATAAAATACCATGATAAACTTTTAGTACAAGATTACCCGTTACATCAAACACACTTAGTGTAAAGTCTGTTTCTGAAGGTATTTCAACAGAAACTGAAGTTGAAGAATTAAATGGATTAGGGTAATTTTGCGAAATTGAAAAAGTTGAAGGAGATGAAAAATTGTCATTAGTAATTGAAGTAGGACGATATCCCCGAAGTTGACCGCCGGTTCTTTGAGGATTACCTTTATATGTAACCCACATGTCTCGTGTTACCTTTCCGGGAGTATCCCAGCCATAAACTCGTTTATTCAGTGAGCCTGCAAAAATTTCGGTGTCGCCATCATTGTCAATATCAGTGATTGTCGGGCTACAATTAAAGCCTGTAACAATATGAACATTTTCGGCTTCCAGAGGAAATCCGGGTACAATTGTACCGGAACTTGTAAATGCGTAAATGAACCCTTCATTTGTGGGACCAATAAAATCGGGAATGCTGTCACCGCTAACATCAGCAATAGTAACTGCACCATCCACCCAGGTTGCATTAACCATTGCGGGAAAACCCGGGAGTAGAGAACCGTTAAGTTTATAGGCATAAATCATTCCACTATCAACCGGAACACCTGCGCCAAATGCTAATTCCGGAATACCATCTCCATCCACATCTGCCACAGCCACTCCGGCATAAGGATGCCCTCCCTTGATTGGAAAGGGGAAATTCGGAAGAGTGTTTCCTCTGAAATCAAAGGCATAAATACCGTTTATTCCGGTCTTAAGGGGAAGAATCTTCACAATAATTTCAAGGTTGCCATCAAAGTCGAGGTCGTAAAGTGTTGGGGTATTGCCGGTAGTGTTGAATGAGATATCGATAGGATAGCCATCAAGTTCAGTACCATTGAGCCTTATAGCATGAATTTTACTGTAAGTGGAATCGGCGAGTCGTCCGCCTGTTATATATACAATTTCAAATTTGCCATCACTGTCCAGATCACCAACGCACGGGGATGATTCTGAAGCGTAAGGAAAAGAAATAGGGAAATTAGGGAATTCCGAAAAACCACTTCCCGTCCATGTGAGTACATGAAGTTGAGCATTGGTGTAAGGGCTTTCGCGGTTAAATGAGGCAACAATAATTTCGCAAGTGCCGTTTGAGTCAAGATCGACAAGCGCAGGAGTGGATATTCGGTTATCACCGCCGAGCATCACAGGGGTTCCTGTTTCATTCTTGCCATTTTTGGTGAAAACAAAAAGTTGTCCATTCTCGTCACCAAATACTACTTCAAGTGCGGCATCACCACTGACATTACCAACAGCAGAAATTTCGATAGAGCCGCTATTTTGTAATGAACCAAAAGGCAAAGAAACCGGAAAACCAGGCTGAAATGCACCGTTTGCTTTCCAAACATAATGTTCGGGAGTTGCAAAACTTTTTGTAAGAGAAATATTAAGAATTCCATCAAGGTCAATATCAGCAATTGTAGGTGAACAATTGTAAAGCCCCCAATCTCCACTTGCTGAACGCGGCCATCCATATTGGTAAGGAATTGTTTGAGAGCAGAGTTGAATGCTGAAACAGATAACAGTCAAAAAAATTTTTGTTTTCATAAACCAGACAAATGAAAAAAATATGTATGTAACTTGTTAAAAATTGAAAGTATAACCAAACGGAAGTATTGCTTAGTCTCAGTAAAAAAACAGGCAGATTTCTTTAAAGTGATTTCGTGAGGTAAAACTGATTATACATCAAACCATATTATGAAAGGAGAAATGTGTAATACCTTTAGATTTTATAAGCTATAGAAGCCGTTTATAAAAAAAACGAATTACTCTTTTTAAAATTTCTTATTTTTCAGAAATAAAAATGGTTTTTGATTGAGCGATAAAATATCCTTGGTACGGCAGATCTTGTTTTTTTCCGGGGGTGTCGTTCTCTTTTTATTCGGCTGTATGGTGTATGGTATTGTATTAAATACCAGACAGAGCACTCTTGCAGAAGAAATGAGACGAAAAAATATTACTAAAATTGTAAATCCCACTTTAATAGTGGAGAGAAATAAATACATTCTTTCGTTGTACTCAGATTCCGTTCTTGTGAAAAATTATCGTGCAGTTTTTGGAAAAAATAATAAACCCAAAAAAATTGCCGGCGATAAGGGAACGCCAATAGGAGAATATGAAATAGTTGCCGTGGACACCAATCATCGTTATTTCAGGTTTTATAAGATCAATTACCCGAATATCGCCGACCTTAGGGAAGGTTTACGCAAAGGACTTTTAACACAGCAGTTATATGATAGCCTGGCTTATCAGTTTTATTATGGCGGCGGCATAAAAGTACCCACACCATTAGGTAACGATATCGGATTACATGGTATAGGACAGTTGAATTATATTTTTAAGAATCTGCCATTTGTTTTTAACTGGACAGACGGCTCGGTGGCAATATCAGAT
Source organism: uncultured Ignavibacteriaceae bacterium (assembly GCA_964438715.1). GTDB lineage: Bacteria > Bacteroidota > Ignavibacteria > Ignavibacteriales > Ignavibacteriaceae > CAYTLQ01. The sequence continues at coordinate 3,390 of CAYTLQ010000103.1, read as the reverse complement.
GATGATTTAATAGAGCTTTCGCCGTATCTGGGGAAGGGAACAAAAATTGTCTTCAGATAAAAACCGGATAAGTAATTTATTTCTTATAGTCGGGTATGCGCTTATACTTATTGTCGGTTGCAGTGAGAAAGAAAAATCTGATCCAGAAGCGATTCAGAATGAAAGTTCAAACTCTTCATCCGTTCTGACTCAAATTCAGAAAGAGATACTTCCTGAGGCGAGAGAGTTGGTATCAGGTGAGTTTTTACCGGGTGATAACACATTACTAGCTGTGCTTTGCGAAGTTAACACAGCAACGGAATGGGGAGTAAGGGTAAATATATTAAAGGCAGATAACTCAAAGTTTGTTCCTTATTACACCACATCAACTTTGGAAGGTGCATTCGATCAGGGGTCTTTTCGATCGGTTCGATTTCCGGAAACAGAATATGACATGCTGATTTATGATACCGAAGATTATTTTTTAGGTACTTCCGGTGGTGAGGTATTTTATTATGTTATTGATCCATTAGCAAAAAAAACATTCTACTCTCATTTGGTGATAAAGTCAGCTGATACTCCTCAGTTATTTGTTCAGCCGGAAATATCCCCTACAGTTATTCGTAATTATATAATTAATAAGTTTCGTTCTGATTACCCGGAATTAGTTATTTCTTCATCGGATATAGTGATTGAGTAATATGTTCGTTTTACGAGGTATTTTATTAATTCTAATGTTCATGGTATTTCTTTCACTGCAAAGGGATGCGAATGCGCAGGAGAGTAGGCCGTATGAATTGACAGAAATAAAATTCACCGGTAATGATCAGTTTTCTTCCGGAGTATTGAAAGATGTTATTTTTTCCAAGGAAACACCTTTCTGGTTTTGGAAATTTCTCAACTCCTTCACAAGTTGGGGTAAGGAAGCAGTAATGTTCGATAGTCTTCTTATCGAAAGTGATTTGAAGGCTCTAAAGGAATATTATACATCAAACGGATTTTTTGAGTTTTCTGCCATCGCCGAATATCAGTTAGACTCTTTGAGTTTTGAGGCGACACTTCATTTTACAATTTCAGAGGGAGCCCCTGCAACTATGAATCTTGTTGATATGACGGGGCTGAAAACAGTACATCCAAATATTCTATCTGAGATTCAGAAAGTTCTTACCATCGATAGTACATCACGCTTTTCACAGTTTCTTGTAAAGCAGAATATTGATAATATCCTGACCATATTGGAAAATAACGGATTTATGATGGTGAAGTATGATAGTACAGAAGTATTCAGGGATACTGCACATAATAAAGCGAATTTGCTTATCCATTTTTCACCGGGAAAACAGTATGAATTCAGTAACATAATAATTGAGAAAAAAGGTGAGGGCGCCGAAAGTGTTGACGATGAATTATTGAAAGATATTGTCGGAATAAAACCCGGAGATGGTTATAACCTTGAGAGAATTAGACTTAGTCAGGTACGCCTTTACAGAACGGGACTTTTTAATTCTGTTCTTTTAGGCCCAAAGATTGAAGATACTCTTGGGACAACTGTGCCACTGCTCATAAATGGAACAATAGGACTGCTCAATGAATTTTCGCCTGAAATATTAATGAATAATCAACAAAGCACTTTTAACATAGGTTTTGGCGGAAGTTTTTACAGAAAAAATTTTTTTGGTCAGGCACGCAGACTGACATTGCAGGGTTCAGCAGGCTTAAGAGATTTGTTTAATACAAATTTTACGAACTTAATAAAAGGACTCTCACTCAGGGATACTACAGTTTTTGGATTTTTGGAGGGCGTAACCAAAATTGAACAACCGTATGTGTTTAATAAACCAATATTCGGAACACTCGAAGGGTACTATCGTATAACAAAAGATATTCTTTCAAATAAAAGAAATTTTGGTGCAAAATTAAGTTTTGAATTTGAGTTACCGCGTTACACATTTGTTAATTTTCTTACGGCCTATTATAATTTTGATGTTGTTGATGAAATTTATCCACGGGCAGGCAATGATATTACCATTACAGAGTCACTCTCAATTCTTGGTGCCGAATTGAAATCAGTAAAAACAGATGACCCTGTATTTCCTACTTCGGGATTTAATATCTCTTTTCTTTTTGAAGAAGCTAATCTTATGAGTCTTCTGTTTTCAAAATTGTTAAGTTTTAATTTTGATGGAGCCTTGTTTTATAAAACATCTGCAACAATTGGAACATATTTTAATCTCGATCAGAAAAAATCACTTATTTCTGCGTTAAAGTTTAAAGCCGGCTATATTCAGGCATACGACGGAGATGAATTACAAATACCGAGTATAAGAAAATTTACTGTCGGCGGAAGTAACTCCCTTCGTGGTTGGAAAGCAAGAGAACTTGCCCCACAGGAAACGGCACAGATTCTCGGGCAGACGGTTCTTATCCCCGGTGGTACATTTCTGTTGGAGACTTCAGTAGAACTAAGGAAGAAAGTTACTAATGAAATTGGTGTTGTTCTTTTTGGTGATTTTGGTAACACCTGGCTCGGCTACAATCAGTTCACTTTCAGCAGTATAGCTATAGGAACCGGATTTGGAGTGCGTTACTATACTGCTTTTGCTCCATTTCGTATTGATTTTGGTATGAAAGCTATTGACCCCGATGATAGAAGAAGTTTTATGAAAAAATCGTTTTTTTCCGAAGTGTTTGAATTTCAGTTTGGTATAGGTGAAGCTTTTTAATTAAGTGAGAGTAAATATGGTCCTGGCAAAATTAGAACACGCGCATCATTATTATAGTATCCACCCTTTGTTCCAAAAAGCGTTTGAATATCTTAAGGGTTCATTTTCCGATAAGGATAAGGTTGAGCTTGAAGGAGAAAGTTTATTCGCATTATATTCAGCAAAACAGGGTAAATCGTTAACAGACGCCAAACTCGAGGAACATCGCAGATATATAGATATTCAATTTCTGGTTGCGGGAGAGGAAAAAATCGGGTGGAAACCAACTGAAGAATGCAAAATGCCTCAATCAGGTTTTGATTTTGTTAATGATTTTATACTATTTGATGATGAACCACAGCAATACTTAAGTTTGTTACCCGGAGAGTTTGTAATATTTTTTCCGGAAGATGCTCATGCCCCAATGATAGGCGATGATACAATAAAGAAAATAGTTGTGAAAGTTGAATTGTGTTTACCTAGTATTAAAGTATAAATGTATAAAAACTATTTAATAGCCTGGTTTGGACTAATGATTCTTGCAATCATCAATGGGACAATAAGAGATTTTACTTACAAAGAAGTTGTCGGGGGAAAAATTGCTCATCAGATATCTACAGTTACTTTAGTCCTGCTTTTTGCCTTTTATGTTTATATTCTTACAAAAAAAGTTCCATTAAAAAATTCTCGCCAGGCAGTAATTATAGGT
>CAYTLQ010000102.1:0-7445 GCA_964438715.1 uncultured Ignavibacteriaceae bacterium | reverse complement strand
CATTCCACTTATAAACAGAGCAAATAAAGGCAAATTCATACTTTCCCGGGTGTTTTCCGGGCACTTAGGAAACGCTATTCCTTTTGATATACAACTCCCTTTTCACGGCCAAATAATTTTCTAATTATCGGGAAAATCCTGTCAAAATTCTAAAATTAGTTCAAAAAAGGGGGTATTTCTGTCAAAAATCGAATAAATATCGACACTTCTTTTGGTATAATTTTTGGGTTATAAGCAATGTAAAGACTTAACAAGCAAAACGATTAACAGTTATTAATTATTAACAGGCATAAAATGGAACGAAAAAAAGTAACTATAGATGGGAATGAAGCGGCGGCTTATGTTGCATTTCATACAAACGAAGTAATCGCAATTTACCCAATTACACCGTCATCAAATATGGGTGAATGGTGTGATTCATGGTCAGCAGAAGGCAAAAAAAATATATGGGGTCAAGTCCCCTCAGTATCCGAATTACAAAGTGAAGGCGGAGCTTCGGGTGCGGTACACGGAGCGTTGCAAAGCGGGGCATTAACCACAACTTTTACCGCATCACAAGGGCTACTGCTCATGATTCCGAATATGTTTAAAATAGCCGGAGAATTAACCTCCACTGTTTTTCATGTCTCGGCCCGTTCTATAGCTGCTCAGGCTCTCTCAATTTTTGGAGATCATAGCGATGTAATGTCAACACGCTCGACAGGATTCGCATTCCTTGCATCCAACTCTGTCCAGGAGGTTATGGATTTCGCCCTTATTGCGCAGGCATCAACACTATTGGCACGAGTTCCTTTCCTCCATTTTTTTGATGGATTCAGAACCTCTCACGAAGTAATGAAAATAGAACAGCTTACGGTTGATGATATGCGTGCAATGGTTACCGATGAAATGGTAATTGCTCACAGAAAAAGAGCCCTCACGCCTGATAATCCTGTATTGAGAGGTACTGCACAAAATCCGGATGTTTATTTTCAGGGACGCGAAACAGTTAATCCATTTTATCTGGCAACGCCGGCAATCGTCCAAGAGCAGATGGATAAGTTTGCTAAACTAACCGGTCGCCAGTATCATCTGTTCGACTATTATGGAGCTCCTGACGCTGAAAAAATAATTGTAATTATGGGTTCAGGCGCTGAAGCTGTTGAGGAAACTGTAGAATATCTCGTCAATAGAGAAGAAAAAGTTGGTGTTGTAAAAGTACGACTCTATCGTCCATTTGCAACTGAAGCATTTATCAATGCATTACCAAAGACTACAAAATTTATTACCGTACTCGATAGAACAAAAGAACCCGGTTCTTCCGGTGAACCGTTGTATCTGGATGTAGTTAATGCAATAACCGAGAAATTTAATGAAGGAACGCTTCCTTTTGCATTCCCGAAAATTACCGGCGGCAGATATGGTCTTTCTTCGAAAGAATTTACTCCTGCAATGGTGAAGGCTGTTTATGATGAAATGAAAAGCGGCAAACCGAAAAATCATTTTGTGGTAGGTATAATTGATGATGTTACCAATAACAGTCTTGATTTTGACAGCAAGTTTTCTGTTGAGGCTCCTGAAACATTTAAAGGAAAATTCTACGGACTTGGTGCAGATGGTACAGTTGGTGCTAATAAAAACTCGATCAAAATTATCGGCGAAGGTACAGACTATTTTGCTCAGGGATATTTTGTTTACGATTCAAAAAAATCCGGCTCTACAACTGTTTCCCATCTTCGTTTCGGACCAAAACCAATAAAGTCAACATATCTCATTAATCAGGCAAACTTTATTGCGTGCCACCAGCAGGTATTTTTGGAAAAAATGGATATGCTCCGTGATGCGGCGGTTGGTTCTACTTTTCTGTTAAATACGAAAGTTGGAAAAGATGAAGTCTGGAATTCGCTGCCACGGAAAGTGCAGGAAGATCTTATAAACCGCAAAATGAAATTCTTTATTATCGATGCTTACAAAGTAGCAGAGGAAGTGGGATTGGGCGTGCGTATTAATTCAATAATGCAGACCTGCTTCTTTGCAATATCGCAAATATTCCCAAAAGATGAAGCTATTCAGCTTATTAAGAACGCTATTAAGAAAACTTACGGAGCCAAAGGCGATAAAATAGTTCAGATGAACTTTAATGCAGTTGATAAGACTTTGGAAAACCTTTATGAAGTGCCCGTCCCCGAAACAGTAACCAGTACTATTGAACTGTTACCTTTTGTATCGGGTAATGCGCCGGAATTTGTAAAGGAAGTAACGGCACGAATTATAGGCGGAGAAGGCGATCTGATACCTGTGAGTAAAATGCCCGTTGACGGTACATATCCCACAGGAACGGCAAAATGGGAGAAAAGGAATATTGCCCTTGAAGTACCCGTATGGGATCCGGAAACCTGTATTCAATGTAATAAGTGTGTAATGGTATGTCCCCATGCAACTATTCGTGCTAAAGTTTACCCCGAATCCGAATTACAGGGCGCACCTGCAACATTCAAGAGCACAAAGTTTAAATCCAAAGAATATGGCGAGAATATGTTATATACTCTTCAGGTTGCAGTAGAAGATTGTACAGGATGTGGATTGTGCGTTGATGTTTGCCCGGCAAAGAATAAAAAGGAAACAAAATACAAAGCAATTAATATGAAAGAACAAATTCCTTTGCGCGAAACCGAACGGGCAAATTGGGATTTCTTCCTTTCTATTCCTGAAACTGACCGTACAAAAATTAATCTTTCTTCAGTTAAGGACTCGCAATTCCTCGAACCATTATTTGAATTCTCCGGTGCATGTTCGGGCTGTGGTGAAACACCGTATGTAAAACTTGTTTCTCAGCTATTTGGTGACAGAGCAATAATTGCAAATGCTACCGGCTGTTCTTCAATTTATGGCGGTAACCTGCCAACAACACCATGGACAAAGAACAAAGACGGTCGTGGCCCTGCCTGGTCTAATTCATTATTTGAAGATAACGCTGAATTCGGTTTCGGTTTCCGTCTTGCTATCGACAAACATAACACTCAGGCTAAAGAATTAGTGCTGAAATACGGTGATAAAATTGGCGACAGACTTGCAAAGGATATTCTTAATGCCGACCAGAAGGATGAAACCGGTATTTACGAGCAGAGAAAACGCGTCTATGAACTAAAGAAAATTGTTGAAAACCTGCTCGCTTCTTCAAACGATGAAACTGAAAAGAGTGATTTTACTCATCTGCTTTCACTTGCCGATTACCTTGTGAAAAAATCAGTTTGGATCATCGGCGGTGACGGATGGGCTTACGATATTGGTTACGGCGGATTAGATCATGTACTCGCATCCGGCAAAAATGTAAACATCCTCGTACTTGATACAGAAGTGTATTCAAATACCGGTGGTCAATGTTCTAAAGCAACACCAAGAGCGGCAGTCGCAAAATTTGCCGCCGGTGGTAAACCAGCCGCAAAGAAAGATCTCGGACTTATGGCTATGACCTATGGCAATGTATATGTTGCAAGAATAGCTATGGGTGCAAGCGATGCCCAGACCTTGAAGGCAATTCTTGAAGCAGAAGCCTACGATGGTCCCTCTCTGATAATTGCATACAGCCACTGTATTGCACACGGTATTAATATGGAAACCGGTATGAAAAATCAAAAAGCCGCTGTCGATTCCGGATACTGGCCATTATATCGTTATAATCCGGACCTCGCCGCTGAAGGCAAAAACCCCTTCAAACTTGAGAGTAAGGGACTGAAAATACCATTCAAGGATTATGCATATCTTGAAACAAGGTATAAGATGCTTACCAAATCAAATCCAAATGCGGCGCAACTTCTTATTGAAGAAGCTCAGAAAGATGTTGAGCAACGGTGGAAACAATATGAAGCCCTTGCCGCCGGAACGAACCAGAACAATTCCTGATTGATGAAGTAATCCGCGATGGCAGGGACAATGCCTGCCATCGGGAAGTATAAAAGAATTAAAATAAAGGACGAAGAATGGATACCAAAACCAGTTATTTAGGATTAGAATTAAAAAACCCGATTGTGCCCTCAGCAGGACCGCTGAGCAAAGATGTTAGCGGGATTAAACACATGGAAGATGCCGGTGCCGCTGCAGTAGTTCTCTACTCCCTATTTGAAGAACAGATTGAGCACGAAAGCCTCGAGATTTTTCATCATACAACAGTGCACGCCGAAAGTTATGCTGAGGCAACAAGTTACCTACCCGAACCATTTGAGTTTAAAGCCGGACCCGAGGAGTATCTTGAGCTGATTCATAAAGCGAAAGAGGCTGTTGATATTCCAATTATTGCGAGTCTAAACGGAAAATCGGTTGGCGGATGGGTAGAGTATGCAAAAAAAATACAGGAAGCCGGAGCCGATGCTCTTGAACTGAACATTTACCGACTTGCCGCCGATATTAACATTACAAGTGCCGATGTAGAAAAAGAATATCTTGATATTGTGCGTGCTGTTCGCAGTAGTGTGAACTTACCCATAGCGGTAAAATTAGGACCCTTTTTCAGCTCCATTTCGTATATGGCAAATGAAATAACAAAAGCAGGTGCAAACGGATTAGTTCTTTTTAACAGATTTTATCAACCCGATATTGATCTTGAAAATCTTGAGGTTGTACCCAATGTTCTCTTAAGTACACCAATGGCTATGCGATTGCCGCTTCGTTGGATTGCCATACTCTACGGCAGGGTAAACGCCGATTTGGCGGCAACAAGCGGTATATATAACGAGCGTGATGTAATAAAGATGATTATGGCAGGCGCAAAAGTTACACAAATGCTTTCATGTCTTCTGAAATTTGGTATTGGTCATATAAGTGATGTAATCACGAAGATGAAATACTGGATGGAGATAAACGAATACGAATCGTTAGAGCAAATGCGCGGCAGTATGAGCTATATGAATGTTGCCAATCCGGCACAGTTCGAACGAGTAAATTATATGAAAGTACTTAACTCATACAAATAATTCGGAAAACCTGTATTCCCGAAAGGGAAACGGTGGACGAGGCAACACAGTCCAATGGGGGGCTGTACTAAAGAAAAACCGTTGCAAGCCCTGCTCTCAGGGGAGAAAGTTTGGTATTCCCAAGCTTACAGGGGCAGGTGTTGGCAACGGTTTTTTTGTTTTTCTATTTATTGTTCAAAATGGATTTTTTTACTCATGAGGCTCTGATAATTAGCGGTATTTTCACTAGCAAGCTGTTTCAGGGATTTTGAGCTTAAGACCTTACGCAATTCTTCCTGAGCAGAGCTCCAAACAGTATGCACCGAGCACCATGAACTTCTCTCGCATTGATCTTCGCTAATGAGACATTTATTAAGGAAACGCTCTCCGTCGGTAGCCTGAATGATGTCGTAAAGAGAAATATTTTCAGGTGGCATCTGAAGATAAAGTCCGCCGGTTCGTCCTCTTGTTGAACCCAGAAACCCGGCTTTTACTAAACTGACAACGATTTTTCTAAGAAAATTGAGGGGAACATCCGCATTAACAGATACATCACGCATCTTAAATACTTTGCCGGGTGGTAGTGAAGCCGCATAAAGCATAACCCGGACACCGTACTCTCCGCTCATCGTCAATTGCATAAACTAATGCTCACACTATTAGTGGTCAAATTGTTGTTTGAATAACGAACAAATATGCTACCAGAATATAATAAGAAATATGATTATTCCTTTTCAGAAATTACACAGGGTACACGACATTTTGAGCTAAGATTTATTTTCAATTTGCGATTAGAATCAGATAATTTTTCTCATCCGTCAGGGAACGGATTGAACAATCCAGAGGATGTACCATCCGGAGGATTTAAAAATCCAGAGGATCTTCGATTTTATCATACACCTAACACTGAAAGGGTGATATTTTTATAACAACAGCTATCCTTACTTATCCTGAAAACTCTGAAAGGGTGAAATAATTGTGGCATTTTCCGTTAACTAACGGATTAGCTAACGGATCCCCTGACGGAGTGCAGAGAAATTATAATTCCACCCCGTCGGGGTTTATTTTGTTTGTGTTATTATTATACTATCCAGAGGATCTTCGATCCAGAGGATTTTCAATCCAGAGGATTTAACAATCCAGAGGATGTACCATCCGTTAGGGAACGGATTTAACAATCCAGAGGATTTGCAATCCGGAGGATCTTCGATCCAGAGGATTTTCAATCCCGAGGATTTTCAATTTGCGATTAGATCAGTTAAATTTTGACCATTTTGTCGTACACCCATTACACATCCTTAATATTTAGAAGGATAGCAAATTTTGGATCATTAGTATCATTTCTTTTTTCGGGTTACTATCATAATCGAAGGTTGAGAATATAGTGAAGATAATTGCAGATACGATTTGTAATCACTGCCGGTGAAATTTTGTGATGATGTAGATTCAATGACACTTTAATTGTGTGATGAAAAAAAAGGAGAAACAAATAATGTCGTTGTTGGTTCTTATTACGGTGAGATTTCTGTTTTTTTCAAGAAAACATTTTTAATTACCCGCCTCAGGGAATGTTTCCTTCATTGTTCGATCTGTTCTGTGTTTGTATATTTAAAGTTTAAATTATATTGAAACGAATGAATACCATAAGAAATTTCTGCATAATTGCGCATATAGATCACGGTAAATCTACCTTAGCAGATCGCCTTTTGGAGCGAACCGGAACAATAACAACCAGGGAACTGGTTGATCAGGTTCTTGATGATATGGATCTTGAGCGTGAGCGCGGAATTACCATAAAATCCCACGCAATCCAGATGAAATATAAAGCAAAAGACGGTATGCTTTATACGCTGAACCTTATTGATACTCCGGGTCATGTGGATTTTTCTTATGAAGTTTCTCGTTCCCTTGCCGCCTGTGAAGGAGCGCTTCTCGTTGTGGATGCGGCGCAGGGAGTTGAGGCTCAAACAATTAGTAATCTGTATCTTGCAATTGAGGCAGGTTTGGAGATTATTCCGGTTCTGAATAAAATAGATTTACCAAGCGCCGAAGTGGACAGGATAAAACAGCAGGTAATTGAGTTGCTTGGATGCAGGGACGAAGATATTTTATTAGCGAGCGCGAAGTCCGGTATCGGTATTGACGATATACTTGAAGCAGTGGTAAACAGAATACCGCCACCTTCCGGTGACCCTGATCAGCCTTTGCAGGCGCTTATTTTTGATTCTGTATTCGATGCCTATCGCGGTGCAATTGCATACATCAGAGTATTTAACGGAGTACTCAGAGAAAAAGATAAAGTAAAATTCGTTGCACATAATAACCAACATGAAGCAGAAGCAATCGGCGTACTCGGAGTAAAAAAAATAAAAACTTCTGAGCTTACAGCCGGCAATGTTGGCTACCTTATAGCCGGTATTAAAGATGTGCACGACACAAAGGTGGGTGATACTATTACTTTGGCGAAAGGTGGTTCACCTAATCCACTGCCGGGATATAAAGAAGTTAAACCAATGG
>CAYTLQ010000101.1:0-7321 GCA_964438715.1 uncultured Ignavibacteriaceae bacterium | reverse complement strand
GCAGGAGAACTGCACGATAGTCTGAGTCAACATTTATTATTAATTAAGAATCATGCACAAATTGCTCTTCAACAGGCAGAAAAAGAAACCCAATCATTACCTCCCGCTCTTGGCGAGATTTCGGAACTCGCAACTGAGGCTCTTAATGAGTCAAGAAAAATTGCACACAATCTTCGACCTGTGCAATTAGACCGGCTGGGACTTACAGAAACTATCAGGCAATTATTACGAAGTGTGAAAAGTGCAACAACAATTGCTATTGAATACGAAATTAATGACATTGACGGCATTCTTGATGAAGGAAATGAAATACTTTTTTTCAGAGTATTACAGGAAATTATTAATAATATGTTGAAACACTCCGGAGCTGCATCTTTCACCTTAATTTTGGAAAATTTGAACGGAAGTATTCATCTTTATGCAAACGATGATGGAACTGGATTTGATACAAAACTGCTTGATGAGAAAAATACTGCAATTAAAGGCATGGGAATTTCCGGTATTTACGAACGGGTGCGTATTTTGAATGGGGTTATACAAATTAAATCGAACATCGGCGGCGGCACAACAATAGTTATCGACATTCCGGGATATATAAGAGGTATAAACTGAAAACTACAATTATTATTGCAGATGATCATCCAATAGTACTTCAGGGTATTAAATCAATTCTCCTTGAAAATCCGGATATCGTTATTTCAGGTGAGGCAACAGACGGAAACTCAGCATTAGAAATTATTAAAAATCTGCAACCCGATATTGCTGTACTTGATTTGAACATGCCAAAACTCGGAGGGCTTGAAATTGCAAAATCACTTATGGGGAATGAATACACAACCAGAATTATTATAATAACGGCTTACAAAGATGAAGCTCTTATGAAAGCAGCTTTCAGTTACGGCGTCAAAGGTTTCCTCTTAAAAGATACGGCTCTCACCGAAATAAAAACATCTGTAGAAAAAGTGATGAACGGCGGGCGTTATATCAGTAGTGAGTTGTCTTCTATGCTTCTTTCTTCACAGGCGCAAGGGCAGGATATATTATATACTTCACTTGCAAATCTTACACTCACCGAACGAAAGATTTTACGCTTCGTTGCACAAAATAAAACAACCAAGGATATAGCTTCCGAATTATTCATTTCTTACCGTACAGTGGAAAATCACAGAAATAACATTTGTAAAAAACTTGGTATTTCAGGTGCCAGCGCACTTCTTCGCTTTGCATTAGATAATAAAGATAAATTATAAGCGACTGCCTCGCCCGGTAAAATTTTTTCTCCACTACAACAAACTAAGTGGAACCACTTAGATAAATAAGTGGTGTCACTCATTGAGCGGGCTCTCCCCTTCTGGTAATTTACTCACAGTATTTTTTTTAACACGAATTGTTTATGACACTGCTTTCTGTAGATGATAACCCGCGTGTACGCGCAATTATTAGTAAATATTTCTCCAAAGATTTTGATGTATTTATTGAAGCTTCCGATGGAGCAGATGCAACGGAAATTTACCGGTTGTATAGACCCTGCATTGTATTGATGGATATAGAAATGAAAAATGTTGATGGGTTTACTGCAACAAAAAATATTCTGGCTATCGATCCCGAAGCAAAAATAATAATTATGACTTCACACGATAATGAATCCTATAGGCAGGCAGCAATTAAGGCAGGAGCAATAGCTTTTTTTTGCAAAGATGATTTGGTCGGGTTAAAAGATTTTCTAAGTAAAGGCACAGTATGAAATTCTGTTTTTTCTACCCTGCGAAAACAATTTTACAATATTCTGAAAGGAGTAAAACCATGATTAGGTTAATTAAATATAGTTTGCTCGTCGTTGTTCTGCTAAACAGCAAAATAAAGCCTCAAACTTCCCAGATACCACCAGGGTCGGGTACTGTATATGATCCTTACAGGATAGCAACATTAGCACATCTTAACTGGATAAACACCAGCTTTAATAATATGGACAAATACTATATTCAAACGGCTGATATTGATGCCAGTGAAACTCAATTCTGGCCATCGGGTTTCCCGGTAATTGGTTCGGAAAGCGGTGTTTTTTATGGCCACTATGAGGGAGATAACTTTGTCATAAAAAATCTGTATATAATTTCACCCAATAGTAATGTCGGGCTATTTGGTACTATTTCAGGTGGCTCAGTACAGAACCTTGGTATTGAAAACTGTACCATTACTTCATCCGGATGGTTCACAGGAATTTTAGCCGGTTCTGTTGGAAATTCAACCATATTCAACTGTTATGCATCCGGAAGCATTCACTATAATCAAACAGCCACGGGTTCAAACTACGCCGGAGGATTAATAGGAAGTAGCAGTAATTCATTTATATTAAACTCTTACAGTATAGTTAATATATCTTCAGGTGGCTCAAATGATTTTTCGGGAGGGTTTATCGGATATGCAGATGGAAGTACAATACAATTTTGTTATAGTGCCGGCAGTATAGCCTCATCAGCATCAGCGGGTGGATTTCTCTCTCTTAATCAATTTCAGCAGAATACCATAACTGCCTGTTTTTACGATACTGAAGCATCAGGGCTTTCTGTAAGCGGCGGCGGTACCGGACGCACCACAGCTCAGATGAAAACTAAATCTACTTTTACCGATGCAGGTTGGGATTTTACGGATGAATCGACAAATGGAAATGATGATGTATGGTTTATCAGTTCTTCCCTGCAAAACGGTTATCCGGTAATTGACAAGATGCATAAACTGCCTTCGATTTTTCTCGCCAACAAATCAATTAATGCTGATAACGCCGAGTTCTCTTTTTCCTTATCTGTTGGAACATCCTCAGTCTCAGCTTTCGGCTATACGCTTAGTTGGACAGATGGTGGAAATAACATGGATACAACTTTTTATGTCGGAGCCTCCGATACTTCAGGAATATTTACACACACTAACTCATCCCTTTTACCCTCAAAGAACTATACATTGAAAGCTTTTGCGACAAATCTGAAAGGCACTTTCTATGATGGTAATAATTATTTTACTACACTTCCTATTAATCCAGTTACTCCCTCCGGTGCTGGAACCGCAAATGATCCATTTCTTATATCTTCTCTTGAAAACCTGATCTGGATTTCTTCCTCTGCGGATAATTTTAGTAAATTCTATAAACAGACCGCAAATATTAATGCCTCCTCAACACAAAACTGGTACGATGGTTCCGGTTGGATACCACTTGGGAACAGCTCAACAGAATTTTCGGGAACATACGACGGTCAGGGTTACACAATTGATAGCTTATACATATACCGGCCTATGAATACTACAGTTGGTTTCTTTTTCCAGGTGAACGGTTTGGTAAAAAATCTCGGACTTACCAATGCATCAGTAACCGGGAAACAGGAAGTTGGGATAATTACCGGTTGGCTGTATAATGGTATAATTGAAAATTGCTTTACCACGGGAAATGTTACCGGAATTAGTTCTACAGTAGGCGGTATTGCCGGGATATTATATTATTGCAATGTATCCCGGTCATTTAACAGGGCTTCCGTTACAGGGTACAGCTATCTGGGCGGTATTGCCGGTTCAGGTTCAAACTGCAGTATTGAATTTTCTTACAGCACAGGCCGTATAAATGGCTTGGGTAATGAAAAAGGTGGTATTATTGGTGGCAGTTTTGGCAGTACAGCAGTAAATAATTCCCTTTATGACAGATTTACCATCGGAATTCTTTCAAATGGTTACGGCACTGGAAAAACAACAACAGAAATGCAAACACTTTCCACATTTACTTCATACGGCTGGGATTTTGCAGGCGAATCAACAAACGGCGATGCAGATTATTGGATATTATTAGCTGATAGAAACGACGGTTACCCGACACTTTGTGTTACAATTGCTCCACCGGAAATCGAAACAAATGCAGTAACATCAATCAGCTCCTCACAGGCAACGCTTAATGCCAGTGTTACTTCTGTTGGAACTGCGCCTATTTTTCGTCATGGATTTTGCTGGAGTAATTCGGGCATACCTACAATTACCGATAATATAATCGACCTTGGAGTAAAGTCGGTACCAGGAAATATTTCTTTCAATTTTTCAGGACTCGATGGAGGAGTAACTTATTACATACGCGCATATGCCATAAATGCCAATATTGTTGTGTATGGCGATACAGTCAGCTTTACAACGCCCATTACTTCTACGGCACCTCTCGGCAGTGGCACT
This sequence comes from uncultured Ignavibacteriaceae bacterium, assembly GCA_964438715.1. GTDB lineage: Bacteria > Bacteroidota > Ignavibacteria > Ignavibacteriales > Ignavibacteriaceae > CAYTLQ01. Next base: position 3,118 of record CAYTLQ010000101.1, on the reverse strand, counting down.
GCCGATGATCCATACATCATCAGTTCTATTGATAATTTAGTTTGGCTAACTAATAATTCTTCTGCATGGAATAAACACTTCCGCCAGACTGCAAACATACGGGCTTCAGCAACTTATTATTGGAACAATGGTGCCGGCTGGCAGCCGATTGGTTCCTCCGGTTCTTATTTCACCGGTACTTATGATGGTAATGGGTATTTTATCGATTCTCTCTTTATATACAGACCTTCAACTAATGTGGTAGGATTATTCGGATATGTTATTGGTGGAACTATAAAGAACCTCGGACTTACTAATGTGAATGTTACAGGACTCGATTGGACTGGAGCGCTTTGCGGTATTGGTGAGCCTATAACAGTAACAAATTGTTATTCAAAAGGTACTGTCTCCGGCCGAAATAGCGTTGGGGTACTTATAGGACATGTCGCTATAAACTCAACTATTTCAAAATGCTATTCAACGGGTAGTGTAGCGGGTAATGACAGAGTAGGCGGTCTTTTGGGACGCCTCTATTATAATTGTGTTTTAAGTAATTCTTACAGCCGGGCAACAGTAACCGGTGTTAACAGGGTTGGCGGATTGGTTTCAGGAAATGAAGTAGCAACAACAATTAACTGTTACAGCACGGGTGCAGTATCCGGTTCGACGAATACAGGCGCGTTATTTGGTTTTAATTCCGGCACCATCACCAATTCATTTTTCGATTCAGAAACCGCAAATCAGGGAGCGAACAGCGGTGGTGGAACGGGGGCTACAACTTTACAAATGAAGACTTTGGCAACATTTACAAATGCCGGCTGGGACTTCACCGGTGAGAATACAAACGGTACTGATGATATCTGGAAAATTGATTCCCTATACAACAACGGATATCCGATTCTCTCAACTCAGCGATTTTTTAATACTGTTTTTTCAGTGGGAATTCCTGCAAATACTTCAATAACATATTCAAATTCCAATATTCACTTTGCAACTCAGGGGTCAGGAAATATCACATTCAATTTTACGGAATCAAATTCAACGCCTCCAAACCTTCCGGGAGGATCAGTTACAATAGGCAAATATTGGGAAGTAAGCAACATTTCCGGCGGCACAGTAAAAATTCGGTTATACTACGAACCCTCTTTAACCACAGGTTTTTCCGGAACTCCGAAAATTTATCATTACAATGGGCAATATTGGGAGGAGCTACCAACCGGTCCGGAAGTAACCGAAGGCTCTCTGAAGTATGTTGAGACCATCGACTATTACGGCTCTTTTTCTCCTGTAACCGTTGGAGATGATGATTCCCCTCTTCCGGTTGAATTAACCTTTTTCACTGCAAAAATTTCAAATGGTAAAGCAGTGCTTTATTGGCATACAGAAACAGAAGTTCAGAATTTCGGCTTCGATATAGAACGAAAGGTTCCGGGTAAAACAGAGTACGAAAAAATCGGTTTTGTTGAAGGTTTCGGGAACAGCAATATCGCTCACGATTATTCATTTACCGATAACAGTCTTGAGTTTAGTGGTAAATATTTCTACCGCATTAAACAAATTGACAATGACGGCAGTTATACTTATTCCAATGAAGCAGAGGCACAATTCAATATACCTGCGCAGTTTTCGTTAGATCAAAATTATCCCAATCCGTTCAACCCCATAACAACAATCAGATTTTCACTGCCCGAAGAAAATCATGTCAAAGTGGCAGTTTTTGACCTCTTAGGTACAGAAGTAAGTGTTCTGGTAAATGAGGAACGATTTGCAGGTGTACACACTATCACCTTTGATGCATCACAATTTGCCTCCGGCACATATATCTGTGCTGTAACTGCAGGTAGATTTAAAGCAGTAAAGAAAATGACATTAATAAAGTAAACAAACACAACAGGAGATAAACATGATAAAATATAATGAACTTGCCGGCAATAACGATTGGAATATATCAATGGGAGATTATCAGTCCAAAGCCGAAGAATATGTAAATGGAAGTATAATAATTAAAAAATCGAAGGTACGAAGAAATATTCTACTAGCTACCGGTTGCGTATTTACGGGCATTGTATTTTTGAATTTTTTCTTTGCCATACTTATAAAATTGTAATTTTCATTTCAGAATTGCGGGGCAGGTGAGAAAAATCCGCCTGCTCCACATTACCCATTCGATAATTATTACTATGTTTGTAATTCTTTCTCATGCTCATTCTATCTTCCTGAGAAAATATTTTCACAGATTTATCTTCTGAATAATATTTCCAATCACTAAAAATATTGTACTATTAAAATAAGTATAGTATATTTCACTAACGCATACTTAACTACAACTCCGGCAAGGCTATCGCAATTATTAACTATAGGATTACACATTACATTTAACATCATAAAATCTAAGGAGCATCATGAAGTCCTTTCTCATCATGGTTTTATTTGTTATGTCCGGTCAATTGATTTTTGGACAGAACACTTCGAAGGATACGCCAAAACCGCTCATTACTGTTGCAGACATTGAAATTGTGTTCGGTAAAGGATTTAAAGAGGAGCCAACTACAAACTACGGAGATATTGTTAATTACCAATTTGGTAACAATGACTACAGTATTCAGATTACTATTCAACCCTCGTATGGTATGAAAAGTCTTAAGGAATATTATAAAACAATGACGCCCAAGGGAGTAACCTGGCAGGCAATTCCGGAAGATCCTGATGGCGCTATGATTGAAGTACGAGATGATAAAAGTGATGACCTTGCATCTGTTCCGGCGATCGAATACATACGAAACGGGAAACATGTTCGGGCACAGATATTAGGGATATATTACGGTTATGATAATAAACAAATGCCAAAACTAAGAGATGAAATGAGACAAAAACTCGCCAAATTAAAACGGTTACCGTAGTAGGGAGTTAGGCTATAATTGGGATAGCGTACTAAAGTGCATAGTTGTCGTAATAAAAGAGTAAAGTGGAATACTTACTTTAAGTGTGGTCGCTATCATCAGATAATCTTATCAAATACTTTGGATGTTATTTTGATTATATTATTTGTATTAAGATATTTTCGTTATCCTGTTACAAATATTGATTTTAAAGAAAATTATAAGTATTATTTTGAATAACATTATGTTTAAGCCAATAG
>CAYTLQ010000100.1:0-5494 GCA_964438715.1 uncultured Ignavibacteriaceae bacterium | reverse complement strand
ATATGGTAAACCAGTGCCAAGTTTGCCTATGAAACTAACATACCAATTACCGCTTTCACCTACCGTAACGGTACCATTAAGGGTATGCGTCTGATCCCATGGTAAATAAACAACTATTTTTTCACTTTGTCTGCCTGAAGCAAGATCAATAAAAAAGGCATCCGCATCGGTATCGTTCCCCTCAGAAACCTGATAAGTATAATCCAGAGTTACACCCAACATATCCTGTTGTGTTCTTCTTTTGGTGAGAGTAAAGGTCAGTCCCTTAATACTTCCATAATCTTTGTTAACATATTTAAGATAAGTTTTATCCCAACTGACGCGGATATTTTGCACCGCTAACAGGTCACGAACATCTTTAAAAAATCCCGTAACATTAAATGCAAGATTATCTGTGAGCTGTTGTTGTAATCCCAATTCATAAGTAACTGTCTTCTCCGGATTTAAATCAGAGTTACCGTATAAAACAGAACCGGATGCGTAGGAATACTTAAAGTCCGAATTCGCATAAAGGTATGAGAAAGGCGGCATTTGGAAGAAATGCCCATACGAAAAATGAATTATTCCCCTATCGGTTATCGGAAAAGAAAATCCCAGCCTTGGAGATAATTGATGTTTAGCCTCCGCCTCTTTTAGAAGGGATGCTTTATCGATGTATGACGGAACATCAGGATCATTAGGACTGGGGTAGAATGTATTTACTGAGTGTTTCGATTTAGCATCAAAATAATCATAGCGTACTCCGATATTAAGGATGAGATTTTCAAACTCCATTTTATCCTGTATGTAGGCAGAAAAACCAAAAGGATATTTATCATAGGAATTATGATAAGGTGTGGATTTATCAGGAATCAGTGCTGTAAGATAACGGACAGTATCGCGCAAAATTGTAAATCCCTGATAACGAAGCGTATTTATTGTGCCTTCCAGACCAAATTTCACTTCATGGTTTCTATCAAGCTGGCTGGTAATATCAAACTTCCCTGTTATAGTTTCAGAGTTCTCGTAATAGTGCCCCATACTTGTTCCGCCATAAAGGAAGCTATACGAAGCCGGAACATTCAATTTTTCTGTCGGCTGATAGCGCGGATCGGCAATGAGTGTTGTGTAATCCATTCCGGGTTTGAACTCAACCGGATTACCTGATTTATCTAATAGCGGATATGTATATGATTTATAATTATGAGTATTATACGATGTTTTAATTGTATAAAAAGTTTTTGCGTCAAGGGCGTGGCGAAACTCTATAGAATTCAGTATGCCATCCTCATAATAATGTAATCGCCCATCGGGATTATACTTAAAGTCATGACTATAGTACTGATTATATGAATCTGAATACAGTACATCATAATTAATTTTCATTCCTGAACCGGGTTTAAAGGTAAGTTTCCCTGTTGCACTAAGCTCCCGACTTGGGTTCATAGGCACCAATTTACGGTCTCCGGTAGAATATACCCTGATATCATTTGGGTTATCTTTGTTGATGAATAGTCCGTCCCACGGATTATGGTTTCTGATGCCGTAATAATATCCTTTATCCCATTCGCGGCGAATGCTGATAAAAAAGCCTAGAGGAGAATATTCCGGAATAATCGGACCACCAATAGAGAGTTCGGAAACAATTGTATTTAACGGATCAAAATTTTTTATGTTAGGAAAAATATTAGAGCGCTGAGAGAAATAATCGCCGGTATAAAACGATACCTCACCGCTTAAGTTTGCGGTGCCTTCTTTTGTTACGGTGTTAACTATTCCGCTCATCGCATTTCCATACTCTGCATTAAAAGTACCGCTGATAACGGATAATTCCTGAATAGCATTTGTCGCTATCTCTATTGTAGTTGAATTATCAAAGGGGTTGGCAATAGATACGCCATTCACAGTATAAGCAATTTCATTTGAGCGTCCACCGCGAATGTGAATATCTCCCCCGACTCCTGTTGTAACGCCGGCCTGAAGTGTCAATAGTTGACCAACACTTTCAACAGGTAATGTTTCAATCTGCTGAGCATCAATTGTTGTCTGGCTGGAAGTAAGGTCTTCCCTAATTAAAGGTGCTTTTGCCTCAACAATAATCGCATCGAGAGAGAGTGTTTCATCACTAAGTTTAACATCCAGTTTAGTAGTAAAATCAACATTTATTTTTACTTTGAGAAACTGTTGTTTCTGATATCCGATAGCAGAAACAGTAACGGTATATAGACCGGGAGGAATATTGTTTACTAAATAATATCCGTCGGCATCCGTCGCTGCACCAAGCGATGTACCTTCGAGAATGATATTCGCACCAATTATTGGTTGATTATCACTAAGAGAAAGCACACGCCCGGAAAGTTTACCGGTAGTACCGGCAAAGAGTGTTGAGGAAAAAAGGACAATAAAAAAAACACTGTGGATCCGGTTCACATTGCCTCCTGTTTCCAAGGGTTGTGGTTAGAAGAGTTTATTTAATTCGCATACAGTTCTGCTAAAAAGCGATTACTTCAGGAAAGTAAAATAAAATATCCCTTTCACTCTGCCAATAGTTTAAAAAATTTAGCGAAAGAGAATAGATGGTAATTTCCACCAAATTATGTAAGCTTTATTTATCGAGGATTTCTTTTAGATTCTGATAACCTGCTCTGCTTATAGGTATCATCTTTCCATTTTGCAATTTCGCACGGTAGCTGTCTTTTTCCATTAGTTCAATCTGTTGAACCTGAGATATATTCACAATATAAGAGCGGTGTACCCTTATAAATGTTTCGGAGGGCAGTCTGCTTTCATAATATTTCATTGTCTTTTTTTTCAGATGTTTGCCCTCTTTAGAATAAATTAACACATAATCATCCTGCGCCTCAAGACAGATAATTGAGTCGATAGGCAGTATTATTATTTTTGATGCATCTTTTATGACAATTCTTTCTAATTTTTCTTGTGAGGATTCTGCTAATCGCCTGAACTTTTCATCTTCCCTGTAGTTGTCGTGAAGTTGTCTGGTGGCAAGATATTTCGTTACTGCCTCATTTAAGCGCGCTAATGCGATTGGTTTAAGAAGGTAATCAACAGCATTGACTTCAAAAGCCTTAATGGCATACTGATCGTATGCTGTGGTAAATATGATGGCAGGTTTTTCATCCAATATTTCGAGCATCTCAAATCCGTTTAATTTTGGCATTTGAATATCAAGAAATACCAAATCAGGATGAAACTCATTAATTGCTTTTATTCCTTCAAACCCGTTTGAGCACTCAGCAACAATTTTAATCTCAGGATGTTCCTGAAGGTACTTTTTCATTACCTCCCGAGCAAGAAATTCATCATCAATTAAAATTGTTCGTATTTCAGGATTCATTATCAGGAAATCAGTGATTTATCCATAGGAATATACAAATATACCGTAAAGTATCCCTCCTCCTTCACTATTTTCATCAGATTTTCATTATCGTAAATAAGGGTCAGGCGACTTTTAATATTGCTTAAACCGACTCCGGCACCTTTCACATGGTTTGTGCTAATGTCGGAATCGTAGTTGTTTTTTACTGATATTTCAAGAAATCCATTCTTTCTTTTTGCAGTAATGTTGATTTCTACTGTGGAAAGTGATTCATAGACACTATACTTGACTGCATTTTCAATCAGGGGCTGTAAAATCATATTAGGAACCTTAAGGTCTAACAATGCATCATCTACTTCAGTCACGAATGAAAACTTATCGCCAAAACGGATTTTTTCAATTCCTACATAGAGTTCTGCACTTTTCAATTCCTCTTTCAAAGATGTTAGCTGTTTAATATTATTAGAAAGTGTTGAGCGCAGAAAATCGGCAAGCATTATCGTCATCTCCCGGGCTTTTGCAGGATCTAGTGAGGTAAGAGCTGAAATAGAATTGAGACTATTAAAGATAAAATGCGGGTTAATCTGAAACTTAAGACTTTTTAGTTCTGCCTGAGTTACCAGTGATTTCAGCTCTGACTCACGGGTGGCTTTCTCAATATAACTATCATAAAAAAGAAAAAGATAGATAAATGATTGAGCAAGAAAATAAATCAGAACGGAAACGGTGAATCGCCATGTAAAGGATGATGATAAAAATTCGCGATACTCTACATCGTGAATTAAGGTGGAAAGGACAACATAGTCCAGCCACAACCAAAATGCTGATACAATAAATGCAGCTACAAGGTGAGTGAGAAAAAAATTGATTAACTTACCTTTACTGAACTCTATAAACCGTGAGGAATAGGGTAACATGGTTCCAATCGCCGCATACAGTCCAACTGTTATTACACTATCACTAAATGCATGACGAAAGGGTAAGTTTTCTCCAAGAAAAAGAAAGAGAAAGACGAGAAACATTGATATTACAAATAACACAGTAAGCACGGAAATCGCCGGCAGAGAGGGATGATATTTTGTGTCGCTGTTCTGAGAATTCTCTATGGTTGTATTCACAACTGAGGGCATATTAATATTAAATAGTATAAAATGCGATTGATGTAAAGCAGTGTGGGAGTTCATCACTCCCACATAATGATTTATATTTAAGAAATTTTCAACTCGCCGCCGCCAAAGATGACAATTCCCTTTATGTATAATGTTGACTGCTGATCAACAACAAGACTAGGGTTTCTTTTATATTTATTACTAAACCCACCAAACAAAGGAAATACATCCACCTGAACGCGCCAATTTGCAGGCACGGTAATTTCCATTCCACCAAAAACTGCAACCACATCTAACACATGATCTCCGGGGGCAAGTTTGCACTGGCTTAGGTCTATTTCAGTGCCGCCAAAGATTGCAGTAATCGAGCCACCCTGAAAATTATCAGAATGAATAATCTTTTCGCCGCCGCCGAATATCGCTACATCTTCTATTCTATCTTTATTCTCCCCTTTGAAGTATTTTGCTGAATTATTCTCTCCGGGATTTTCATTATTGGTTTTTGAACGAAGAACCAGATACCCGCCAAAAATTATTACTATTAGCGGAAAAATGATATCACCATTAATATTAATTCCCGGAATAATTTTCGGCAACATCAGTAAGACACCAATAATCGTCACAATACTTCCGAAGAGTTTATTTTTGGAGTTATATAACGATACAAGTCCAACAAGCAAGACTAATGAAGGAAAAGAGATAATTATATCCCCTAATTCTCCGGGAATAAGATTCAGGTTTTCTAAAAGATATAAAATGCCTATTACTATTAATGCCAGCCCAAATACAATTCGTGCTGTTACCGATTTCTGTGCTTCCATTTTCATCCTTTTCTTAACATTTTATTTTAATAAATTTCTACGATATAAATGTATTTATAAGGAAATGGAGATAAAACCAGTAATCGGTAAACAAACGAAATGAGTCGGTGAACATCATACAAAAAAAGAATATTTATAAACAGTTAACTAATAAAAAATCAATAACGAAAAACAAAAAAAATATTTTTTTGTCATTGTAAAATTTAATTTGATATTTAGTGTATCAATTAATACTTTCGCAAAGG
>CAYTLQ010000099.1:0-10599 GCA_964438715.1 uncultured Ignavibacteriaceae bacterium | reverse complement strand
AGAATATATAGAAAGTCTGCCGGAGGAGCGACGAAAAGCAGTAACAAAACTTTTTCAGGTAATAAAGAAAAATCTGCCTCCCGGATTTAAGGAAGAAATGAGCTACGGGATGCCGGGTTTTGTTGTGCCTCATTCAATTTATCCTTCCGGTTACCATTGCAATCCAAAACTTCCGCTGCCGTTTATTAGTCTTGCCTCCCAGAAGAATTATATTTCTGTGTATCATATGGGTTTGTACAGCAGTAGTACCTTATTGGAATGGTTTTTAACGGAGTGGCATAAAAAATTTTCAAAAAAGCCGGATATGGGAAAAGGATGCGTCCGATTTAAAAAACCTGATGAGATACCTTATGAACTAATTGGTGAGCTTGCCTCAAAAATGACACCGGCACAATGGATAGAACAATATGAAAGAGAAATTAAGCGATGATCCTCTATGCCCCTGATGAATTTAGTATTACTCTAATAGTATTTGTTATAAAATAGTGAAGTGTTAAACAAGTGCTTTAAGTTATTGGTAATAGTAATGATCTTTAAAAAGTTAATGCTAAATCCCCAATAATTAATGTTATGAAAAACCTCTTTTCCAAATACGAAGGTTTTATTTTCGACCTTGACGGTACACTCTACCGCGGCGATGAAGTAATTCCGGGAGCAGTAGAAACCGTTAATAACCTTAAAAACATGGGGAAAAAACTACTCTTCGTTTCCAACAAAACTACCGGTACCCGTGAAGAGTATGCCAGAATGCTTTACGATTCAGGTATGCAAATTGCTGAAACGGAAATTATTACTGCCACAGAGGTTACGGTACGATATTTATTAAATCATCACCATGGAGAAACCTTTTTTGCAATATCTGAAGAAGCCTTCCGTAATGCAATTATTAAATGCGGATTACAATTCACCAATTCTCCTGCTGACATACGAATAGTAATAGTGACACTCGACCGATACCTTGATTTTAATAAACTTGAAACAGCCTCCAAGGCTATAGAAGCAGGAGCAAGATTTTTTGCGGCTAATGTTGATGATACCTGTCCTGTTGAGGATGGTGAAATAATCGATGCGGGCTCAACTATTGCGGCGCTCGAAAAAAGAACTAACAGAAAGCTTGAACTTTTTTTTGGCAAACCATCGCTTTACATGATAAGGGAAATTGAAGAATACTTAAATCTTTCTGCAGGTCAGATTCTCCTTATAGGAGACAGACTTGAGACGGACATTGCTATGGCGAATTTTGCCGGATTTGACTCGGCTCTAGTGCTTTCCGGAGTTAAAAATCATGAAAAAACCGGCTATAAGCCATCATTTATCCTGCAATCGGTTAGTGAATTGTTGATTTAGTTGATACATATTCGTATAATAAGTATTAAATTGCTACAGGAAATGCAATTAAATAATCGGTAAAGATAATCATATCCTGTTATATCGTAAGGGAAAACAAAAATCGTGATTTGATCTTTCTACTTAAAAATATCTTGCAAGGACACGATGAATATTTTCAAGATTAGAGGAGTGAGTAATGCCTCGTAGTGGTATGGCTCTTAACAGCAATGATACCTCTGTTTTATTTGGGAACAGTCCTCTACCAATGTTTGTAATAGAACCTTCAACACTGCAGATACTATGGGTAAATAACTCAGCAATCAGATTTTATTGTTATTCCGTTGAAGAGTTTTTAAACAAAGTACTTACCGATTTACATCCACCCGATAAACTGGAATCACTGGAAAAACTTGTTGATTTTGAGAATAATTGTCTTAAATATGACGGTCGGTGGGTTCATATGAAAAAAACGGGTATTGAAATAATTGTTGAAATTAAAACCGAGAATATTATCTTCGACGGTGTAGAAGCAACTTTGTGCGTTGTGGTTAACTCGGAAAATTCAGCAACTGATTTCAATACAATACTTAACGTTGAAGATACTGTAAAGTATATTATAGAGAATAGTACAAATTTGTTCTACATTCACGATACAAATCATGTACTTACCTATGTAAGTCCACAGTGCAGGGAAATATTTGATTGTGAACCTGAAGAAGCAATTGTTAACTGGCATACATTTCTTACCGACAATCCCATAAATCAGATTGGTATTGAACTGACGCAGACAGCAATTGATACCGGAATTCGTCAACCGCCTTATATCCTTGAGCTCCGAACCAGAAAAGGACGAATAATTTATGTCGAAATAAATGAGTCTCCTGTAGTAGTAAACGGCAAGACAATTGCAATAGTAGGTTCGCTCAATGATATTACCGAAAAATATATGTTGGAGCAACGACTTGAATTCCATCTGAAAATGTTTGAACAATTATTTCACAACGCACCCCTTGCAATGGTACTTCTTGACAAAGAGGAACGAATACTTGACATTAACAGTAGTTTTGAAAAACTTTTCGGATACAAAAGAAAAAATGTTTACCGTTCATATCTGAATCCTTTAATTGCGGATGAAACACGAATTGCCGAAGCCAATAAGTTATCGTTTACAGTTCAAAGTGGTATTGAAAAAATAGTAAACATAGAAACCGTCAGAAAGCGTGCGGATGGCAGTGAAGTGTATGTTCGTGTTTGGGGTTTCCCTGTTTTTGTAAAAAACGAATTCAGCGGCTCATTCGGTATTTATGAAGATCTTACTGAGCAAAGAGCAAAGCAAAACCAAATTTTACTCTTGCAAAGAGCTGTTGAGCAAAGCCCGCTGAATATCATTGTAACGAATAAAGCAGGAGTTATAGAGTATGTTAATCCTCAGTTCCTGAAAACAACACAATATGAGTTAGAGGAAGTTATTGGTCAGAAGCCTTCTATATTAAAATCCGGTAAAACAAAGAAGGAAGAATACATCAAGTTATGGAAAACAATTTCCTCGGGAGAAGTTTGGGTGGGGGAATTTCTTAACAAAAAAAAGAATGGAGAATTTTATTGGGAAAAGACCTCTATTGCGCCGGTAAAAAGTGTCGATGGTAATATAACGCATTACATCGCTATTAAAGAAGATGTAACTGAATTAAAAAACCTGCAGGAAAATTTAAGTTACTCGGAAAATCTTTTCCGGTCAATTTGGGAACACTCGTTTAATGGCATGCGACTTCTTGATGAAAACGGAGTGATTATTCAGGTTAATGAAGCCTTTTGCAGAATATTTGAGGTGAGAAAGGAAGAGATCCTCGGAAAAATGTTTTATGATGTATTTACTTACGATGATGCCGGGATAATTGAGAAAAAGTATCGTTCCCGTTTCCGGACAAAAATGATTGAGCAAAAGTTTGAAAGGGAAGTTACTCTCTGGAACGGTAAAAGGCGTTGGCTCGAGTTAACAAATTCTGTCATACAAACACCAAAACAGGAGGTCTTATTACTTTCTATTATTAGTGATATTACTGAACGAAAATTAGTAGAAATTGAAATAACAAAGGCAAAGGAATATGCTGAAGAAATGAACAGACTAAAAACTGTATTTCTCAGCAACATCAGTCACGAGCTTCGTACGCCGATGATTGGAATTTTAGGGTTTGCAGAGATTCTTAGCTATGAAATTACAACAGGTGATGCTGCTGAAATGGTACGGACGATTTACAAGAGCGGTAAACGATTACTGAACACAATAAACATGATCCTTGATCTCACCCGCATTGAAAGCGCCAAGTCCGAATTTCATTCTGTACCAATAAATTTTGCAGAAAAATGCGCCAGTATTGCGGAGGAAAACAGATCGGCGGCAGAGGAAAAAGATCTGGAATACATTGTGAAGATTGAAGAACAGGAAATTCCAATATTTGCCGATGAAATCGCTCTCAATCAAATCATATCAAGCATAATTAATAATGCAGTAAAGTTTACAGGGTTCGGAAGTGTTACAATTAGTGTCTATACACGCCCGGAAGAAAATACGAAATGGGCATATCTGGAAGTTGAGGATACCGGTATAGGTATATCTGAAGAAAATATTAAATTTATTTTTGATGAATTCCGGCAGGGAAGTGAGGGGATAAACCGCACTTATGAAGGAATGGGACTTGGTCTAACAATTGCCAAAAAATACATTGAGCTTCTCAAAGGAAAAATTTATGTAAAAAGTAAAGTAAATGTTGGTTCTACATTTACCGTTAAATTCCCCTGCGCTACTATCAACTGATTTTACACGATATTTCCATTCCTTCAGACATCTGCTTACTTTAGAAATAACATTTTCTTTGTGAGACTGTAACCTTTGCCGGAAAATGTGTAATAATATATTCCTGAAGAAAAACCTCCGGCATTAAAAGCTATGGAGTATTTGCCTGGATTCAGCTCGTCATTAACAAGTTCGGTTACCTCATTGCCGAGTACATCGGAGACGATAAGTTTGTAGTTACCCCGCTCGGGAACTGAATAGCTGATAATTGTTTCGGCGTTAAACGGATTGGGATAATTTTGTTCCAATACAAACGAGAATTCACCCGGCGTAAACTCCTGAAATCCGGTAATGGAAGCGTTTTTCAATATTCTGTTCTCCGGATCGAAAACAACCGAATTTATATTACCTCTCACATCAATAGTAAAACTTTGCACGCGTTGATTATTAAAAACTTTTATTACTGTATCTCCCACTGTTGTTAATACTTTGAATTCCAGGGGCATCGTAAAATATTCGGGATTAGTTCTTGGGGTTTGAGTAACATTCAGTGTTAGAAGTGAGTTTCCATTACCGGATGGCGATGAAGACCAGTTTATGTTATACACCGGATAACCGGTACCGTATATCCATTGAGTAAAAAAGTAGTCCAGGTCAATACCGGAAACCGATTCTGCAACTGCCTGAAAATCTTCTGTTACAGCAGAACCATAAGCTAAACCCGGAGTAATAAGATAAGTTTGCAATGTATGGAAAAACAATGAATCGCCGAGCACACCTCGTAACATGTGAAGAATTACAGCGCCCTTAGCATACACTTTTGCAGAATTAAATATCGTTCCGACACTGGAAATATCGGTAACATAAACAGAACCTGAAGCGGTTTTTGCAGAATTCATTCGGGTCTGAATGAGGCTTTTATATGCTTCAATTCCCTGTGATGCTTCAAAATAAACGGCTTCGGAAAAAGTCGCAAATCCTTCATTCAGCCAGATGTTGTGCCAGTCGCGGCAAGTAATTTTGTCGCCGAACCACTGATGTGCAAGTTCGTGTGCAATAATTCGATCGTTAAAAGCTCCCATTGAAGAAATGGTTTGATGTTCCATTCCACCGCCCCAGCTAAATTCGGCATGACCATATTTCTCGCGTAAAAAAGGATATTCACCGTATTTCGCGGAAAAAATCTCTAACATCTCCGGAGTTTTGTCTATTGCATCTTTTACATTAAGAAAGTTATCCTTATAGATATAATGAACAACAGGCATTGAATCGTTTTGTGTGTAATGGAAATACTGTGAGTACTCATGGTAATCTGCCATAGCGAGTGAAATAAGATATGGTGCTATGGGGTAGGAGCATTTCCATTTATAAGTATGCGTTCCGTTGTTGTTATTAATAAATTCTACAAGAGTACCATTTGAAACACTGGTAAAAACAGAATCAGCAGTTATCCAAATATCTGCCGAGTCTGCCTTATCTGCAGGGGAATCCTTGTTTGGCCACCAATCTCTTGCACCATACGGCTCACTAAGAGTAGAAATTGTTGGGCTTCCGTTATGATTGGTAAACGAAATGCTTCCGAATCCACTTGAAACCGGACTTCCTTCGTACGATATTTCAACGGAAGCAGAATTATTTTTATACAGCTTACCCGGAAAATTGATCTGTACAATATTGTTACTGTGCTGATGTGTAACCGATATGCCCGGTGACGATACCTGTGATACTGTAAGAGCGTTATTTAAGTCAAAAAAAACTGTATTCAAAGAATCGGCAACAACTTTAAAATTTATCGTAACCTTTCCGTTAATAAATGGAGGAGAAAAGACAAGACCTAAATCAAGTTTATAATATGTAACATCAATCCCGGTATCGCCAGGATAAACAGGTTTTGCGAAAGACTGATTCGTCTGCGTCAGTTCCGGGATTTTGCAAACCCATTCATCAGGCAAATCCTGAGCTATGGTAAAAGAGGCAAGAACAAGAAGAATAAAGAATTTTTTCATTAAGTATCCTTAATCAACACTTTGTGAAATATCAGTTATATTTCGGATAATAGCAAGGGAAGAATTGTTGAGTGTGGTTTCAGTTACAATACAATATAGAAGATTAGTAAAAGAGAAACAAGATGAAATCCAAAAACGCACTAACCGAATTATTATTTGAATCAGTTGCCTTTATGCAGGCGCTATCCGACTCAGAAAAGGAGCAAATAGTAAACTCGGTTATATTCAAACATATAAATAATCATGAAATACTTTACATCGAAGGCGACACATGTATTTATAATGCTTTTGTACTGCAAGGCAGTGTAAAGGTGTTTAAAGAAGCAGAAAACGGCAGAGAGATTATACTCTACCATATTACCACAGGAGAGTCTTGTATTCTCACAATGTCGTGTATAATAGGGAAACGGAAATTCCCTGCGATATCTGCGGCTGAGTCGGATGTAGTAGTTGCATTATTCCCGGCAGAATTTTTTCTCGAAATGATGGATAAAAGTCGTGAATGGAGAGGATTTGTTTTTCGTCTCCTGACTGAGCGGCTGGCATCAGTCATTTCAATTGTTGAAGAGATTGCATTCAAAAAAGTGGATAGGCGACTTATTGAATTCATTATGGAAAAAACGGTTAGGGAAGGAAAAGAAATAATAATTACTCATCAGGAAATTGCTGCAGAAGTGGGAAGTTCCCGGGAAGTTATCAGTAGGTTATTGAAGGACCTCGAAAATACCGGCGCAATTGCATTGGGGAGAGGGAAAATTATTGTAAATAATTTATTAAAACTACAATAAATTTCATTCTGAGTTATGTGATTTTATTACATTGGCTATACATATATATGTATAACTTACTCTATAAACTTACATAATATTTCAGGAGGTACTATGAAGAAAAATGTCGGTAGCGCTGACAGGATTGTCCGATTTGTTCTTGGCGCTGTAATTATCGGGGCAGGTGTGTATTATCAATCATGGTTGGGTATAATAGGAATAATACCCATTTTTACTGCAGTAATTAACTGGTGTCCTCTCTACCTGCCATTCGGTATTTCAACCTGTGCCAAAGAGGAAAAGAAAGCGTGACTATTTAAGGCAGTACAAAAATTTCCTTGTACTGCCTTCTTTTTTTTCTTCCAAACAATTTATCAGTTCAGAAGTACTTCTTCACCTAACTCCATTCCACCATACTATTTTTCCATTCAAATATTTTGCGAGCGCTTCATCAGAATAATAGTAATATTTGAAGTGTCTTACCCTATTTTGGAAATCTAAAAATAAAGAGTACAAATGAAAAAACTATTATTACTCATTTTTGTTCCATTAGTTACAATTTTTGCACAACCGCTAAACTGGGAAACTACTGTTGATCAGGTGGTAAAGTACGCACTGCCAACAGAGGGTCCCGGAGGTAGTTTGATAATTGCAAAGAATGGAAACATAGTATATAACAAATCCTTTGGGCAGGCTGATGAAGAAAATGAAAATACTTCGGAAACTGTATATCAGATCGGTTCCATTTCGAAACAATTTACTGCCGCCGCGATATTATTACTTGTTCAGGAAAAAAAACTTTCAATTGAAGACACACTAACCAAATTCATCCCCGATTATCCCGCACCCGGTAACAAAGTGACAATTAAACATCTTCTGACACACACTTCGGGAATTAAAAATTTTACCGCATTGCCCGAATGGAATCCGAAATGGGAATCGAAAAGGACTTTAGCAGAGGTTATTGAATTATTTAAAAATAAAGATTTCGATTTTCAACCGGGGGAGAGATGGGCTTATAATAATTCCGGCTATGCGCTTCTGGCATACATTATAGAACAGGCCAGTGGAATGAGTTACGATATGTTTATGAAGCAGAAAATATTTGTTCCACTAGGTATGGAAAAATCCCGCCATGGTGGCAGTACAGATAATCTTGGAATTCGAGCCAAAGGTTATACTTATAACAGAGAACAGAAAAAAATAACGAAGGCAGTTTTTACCGAATTCGCACAGCTTAGCGGAGCCGGTTCCCTCATCTCTACAGTTGGTGACCTTTTACTTTGGGATGAGGCAATCAAACAGTCGAAGCTGTTGAGCAGTACACTGTGGGAGGAGTTTAATAAGCCTCATGTAAAAATATCGGACGATGGTAAACTAAACTATGGTTACGGAGTAATGGTTCAGGAATGGAAGGGCAGAAAAATTATCTGGCACAATGGAGGTATGGCCGGATTTCGGGCTTCGTATTACCGCCTTGTAGATGATGGTTATACATTAATATGGCTGGGTAATTCCGATTTCGTTGACCCTGATGATTTACTTAGACAGGTTGCCGGTATTCTCATAAATATTTATAATGACAACCGTAAATCAATTGAAATTTCTGAGGCGGAATTAAAACAGTATGTTGGTAAATATACCTCCTCGGGCACGGGAGTAAATGTAACCCTTGATGGTGCCGGGCTGAAATTTCAATTTTCAGATTTCCCGTCATTACCATTGACGCTTCAGCCCTCAGCGAAAGATAGTTTCTTTACAAAAGAAAATTATTTAACAAATGTTATATTCTCGCGAAATGAAAAACAGGAAATTATTGCTATTTCATTATTGAGTGGACGACAAAAACTACGGCTTTATAAAGAGGGCTTTGAACCGAAGTATGAAAAAAAGGAGCTGACCGTTGAAGAGCTGAAACAATATCAAGGTACTTATCTATTTGCACCCGGCGCAGAACTGAATATTTATCTGCGTGATGGGAAATTGTTTGGTTTTATTAAAGGTCAGCCGGAATATCACCTCGTACCGGTAGGAAACCATACTTTTCAACTTGAAAATCTTAATGGATTTATGTTCGTGTTCGAACTGAATGAGAAAAGTGAAGTTATTGCAGTTATATCGAAACAGCCAAACGGAGAATTCAGGGCTTTACGAAAATAAAAAAGCGGCTGTATCAGCTTCCGGTTGATACAGCCACTTAATAGTCGTGAGATTAATTAGTCCATTAAAAGAACTTCACGGATATATCCCAGAGCCCAGTCGATTTCTTCTTTCGTGATGACAAGGGGAGGAGCAAAACGGATGACATGCGTATGAGTTTCCTTACAAAGAATGCCGCGTTTCATGAGCGCTTCACAAAATCTTCTGGCGCCGCCGGCTTCGGGATATAGTTCTACACCAATAAATAATCCTTTGCCGCGAACCTCTTTTACATGCTTTGAAGGGATTTTTTGCAATTCTGTACGGAAATATTCTCCCATTGTTGCAGAGTTCTCGATAAGATTTTCCTCAATAAGTACTTTCAGACTTTCACGGGCAATTGCGGCACCGAGCGGATTGCCGCCAAATGTTGAACCGTGGTCACCAGGATTAAATACTCCGAGTACTTCCTTATCTGATACAACTGCGGAAACAGGGTAACAGCCGCCGGAGAGCGCTTTACCAATAATTACCATATCAGGACGGATTCCATCGTAATTGAATGCGAATAATTTACCGCTTCTACCAAGTCCCGATTGTATTTCATCTGCAATAAAAAGAACATTATTCTTTTTACAAATCTCAAATGCTTTTGCGAGGTAGCCATCCGGCGGAACAATAACACCACCTTCACCCTGTATTGGTTCTACAAGAAATGCGCAGGTGTTTGGGGTTATTGCTTTTTCAAGAGCCTCAGCATCACCATAGGGAATTACTTTATAGCCGGGTGTATAAGGACCGAAGCCATCACGGTATTGCTCTTCGGTTGAAAAGCTGATAATGGAGATGGTACGACCCGAGAAGTTATTTGTACATGCAATTATTTCAGCATGGTTCTCCGGAATACCTTTTATTTTATGTCCCCATTTTCGGGCGGCTTTTAAAGCAGTTTCAACAGCTTCCGCTCCGGAATTCATGGGAAGCATCATTGAATAACCTGTTAGTTCGCAAAGTTCTTTTGTTAAAAGCGGCAATTGATCGTTACGGAAAGCGCGTGAAGTAAGAGTAATATTGTCGGCTTGTTTTTTTAATGCATCAATAATTCTCGGGTGACAGTGTCCCTGGTTTACAGCAGAATATGCGGCGAGGCAGTCGAGATATTTGTTGCCTTCAACATCCCAAACCCAGACACCCCTGCCTTTTTGGATGACGACATCGAGTGGATGATAATTATGAGCGCCGTACTTTTCCTCGAGAGCAATATAATCTTGTGTAGTCATAAAATTCCTTTTTGTAAAATTTACATAGTAAAATTAGAGAAAAATGAATGAGGAGACAAAAGGATATTGACTATGTCAGCAATTTATTGTAATTTACTAAACTAATTAAATCACTTTTCGTGATTTATAGCGGTTGTACGAGTTTAATGAGCTATTTATTTAATAAAACAGTTTATTTAGCCCGTACAGTCAATTAGATAAAGAGTTTATATCGCGGGGTGGAGCAATTGGTAGCTCGTCGGGCGCATAACCCGAAGGTTGTAGGTTCAAGTCCTGCCCCCGCT
>CAYTLQ010000098.1:0-2991 GCA_964438715.1 uncultured Ignavibacteriaceae bacterium | reverse complement strand
ATATAACGACTAATTAAGGAAGAATCAGTAACAAAATGTTGACAAAAAGTCTAATGGATTAAGCACTTTTGATGCAAAATTCTCCAAAAATCTTCAATCGTACCTTTAGATTTTTGACTGTCTTTTTTATGATTATAAATTTCAAGGTTCGTTAAGCCGATTTATTAAGTTGCCTGTACCATCATATTTAATTCTCAGTTTTACTCAAAACAATAGTTTTCTTATTCAGGCTTTTCACATAATTCCGTGAGGACTCCAAAAGTGGATTTCGGGTGAAGAAATGCTATGTTAAGCCCCTCCGCTCCTTTGCGAGGTTTTTGATCTATTAATTGTACACCTTTTGATGCAACATCGGTTAATGCTTCTTCAAGCCCTTTAACGGCAAATGCAATGTGATGTATTCCTTCTCCTTTTTTTTCAATAAATTTTGCTACAGGTCCATCAGGAGATGTTGACTCAAGCAATTCAATTTTTGTCTCACCGACCATAAAAAATGCCGTTTTCACTTTCTGATCCAGTACTTCTTCAATTTTGTAGCACGGTAGCCCAAATACTTCTTCATAGTATTTAATTGATTCTTCTAACTTTTTTACTGCTATTCCTATATGTTCAATATGTGTTGTTTTCATTGATGTATTTCCTGCTTTTGAATAATGAACAGTTCACTTATGAACTCAAAAGAACACCGTCTCTTTATATTCTCCGAATACACCTCGAAGAGTGTTGCAAATTTCGCCCACGCTCGCATAATGGCGTACAGATTCAAGTATGTAAGGCATGAGGTTCGAATCACCCTCTGCCGCTCTTTTTAATTCTTCAAGTTTTTCTTTTACGGTATCATTACTTCTTTCATTTTTAATTTTTGTAAGGAAAGCTATTTGATTTTCCTGAACTTTCATATCGATTTTCAGGAGTTCTTTCGGGGCTGTTTCCTCGATGACGAATTTATTCATGCCAACAATAACGCGTTCACCCTTTTCTATTTCCATCTCATAGCGGTATGCTGCTTTCTGAATTTCACTTTGCTGAAAACCACTTTCTATAGCAGCAGCTGCTCCTCCGAGAGAATCTATTTTTTCTATGTAAGCCAGAGCCTCCTTTTCAATACTGTCGGTCATTGCTTCTACATAATACGAACCTGCTAAAGGATCTATTGTATTAGTTACGCCACTTTCGTATGCAACTATCTGTTGAGTTCGTAAGGCTATCCGGACAGCATCTTCGGTCGGTAAAGCAAGCGCTTCATCTTTAGAATTGGTGTGTAAACTCTGTGTCCCGCCAAGTACTGCGGCAAGAGTTTGAATTGCAACACGAATAATATTATTATCAACCTGCTGAGCTGTGAGCGTTGACCCCGCGGTTTGTGTATGGAAACGGAGCATCATAGACCGTGGATCTTTTGCCCCGAATCTGTTCTTCATAATTTTTGCCCAAAGTCTTCTTGCCGCACGAAATTTTGCTACTTCTTCAAGTAAATCATTATGTGCATTAAAGAAAAATGATAATCTGCCGGCAAATTTATCGACATCAAGCCCTGCTTTAATAGCTGCATCGACATACGCTATTCCATCAGCCAAAGTAAAGCCAACTTCCTGCGCGGCAGTTGAACCGGCTTCGCGAATATGATAACCTGAAATAGAAATAGTATTCCACTTTGGCACTTCTTTGGAACAATATTCAAATATATTAGTAATCAGACGCATTGAAGGCTTTGTAGGAAAAATGTATGTCCCCCTTGCAATGTATTCCTTCAGAATATCATTCTGAATCGTACCGGAAAGTTTCTCACGAGGAACACCCTGCTTTTCAGCTACCGCAATATAAAGAGCGAGCAAGACCGAAGCAGGAGCATTAATTGTCATAGAGGTAGAGACTTTATCTAATGGGATGTGATCAAATAATATCTCCATATCCGCCAATGTATCAATAGCTACTCCCACTTTACCTACTTCGCCATAAGCAATAGGATCATCACTGTCGTAACCAATCTGTGTTGGTAAATCAAAGGCGACTGATAAACCCATTTGTCCCTGACCGAGCAGATATTTATATCGCTCATTTGATTCTTTTGCGTTGCCGAATCCAGCATACTGGCGCATTGTCCAAAATTTCCCTCTGTACATACTTGGTTGAACTCCGCGTGTAAATGGATATTCACCGGGATGCCCTGTCTCCTCCAAATATTTTTCTTCATCCACATCAGCGGGCGTATAAAGGGGTTTAACAGGAGTGAAAGAGGCAGTAGTAAATCTATCCGATCGTTCCGGATTTTTTTCGACAAATTTGTTATAGATTTTTGTTTCCCAGTTTTTTGCAGCTTCGAGTACTGCACTTTTTTGAATTTTTGATTCCATAATTTTCCTGATTTGTATCAGATTGCCTTGTTGAACAAAAAATGTGCCCTTTATTTCAAAAGACTAATCATTAAAAATGATTTTTTCGCATTTAATTTTATTAATAAAAAATTTGCTATAGTAAGTTATTGCAAAGAAGAATTTTTGTCCCAAATGAAAGAAAAATCCTAAAATAAAAAAAATAGTGAACACTTGACATATATCCATTATAAGTGTATTTTTATGTTCTGTATTTGATATGTTTTTTTACTTGCGATAGCTCAATGGTGGAGTCCGTCGGGTGACGGATTAACCGAAGGGCTGTTGGTATTTGACTTATTGATATTCCGCGATAGCTCAATGGTGGAGTCCGTCGGGTGACGGATTAACCGAAGGGTCGTTGCATTTGACTTATTGATACTCCGCGATAGCTCAATGGTGGAGTCCGTCGGGTGACGGATTAACCGAAGGGTTGTTGCATTTGACTTATTGATATTCCGCGATAGCTCAATGGTGGAGTCTGTCGGGGTTAGGATAAACGTTGTGGTTGTTGTCTTTGATTTATTGCTATTTTCCCCTACTTCAAGCGTGTTGTCCGTCGGGTATTGTTCTACCCTTAGTATGATTGTCTGTGATTATTTGTTTTTTTCTCATAGTT
>CAYTLQ010000097.1:0-9501 GCA_964438715.1 uncultured Ignavibacteriaceae bacterium | reverse complement strand
CTAAGAACTATATCAGTTTCAAAATTATGAAAAAGATAAAATTTAATCAAAAAAAAACTGTTCCTTCTTTCGAAAGAACAGTTTTTATAAGGAAAAATAATTAAATTACTTTTTATCGTCTGTCTTTAACTCTTCTTTTTTAGAATTATCGTCACACGCATCTTTTGACTTGTCTGAACAACAGCCACCAGACTTCTTTTTAGTATCCTTTGTTGTTTTGCTCTTGGTCTTTTCATCTTTTTTCTTCTCATCTACAAGACTGCCGGACTTGAAGACCATTGTTTCCGCTGAATTCTCCGGAACTACACAATACTTGTTATCTTCCTTTGATTTTTTTGGTTCTTCAGCGTTAACAAACCCAATATTAATAATAAATGCGAATGCGATTACTGCAAATACTTTTTTCATTTTTTATTCCTTAATTAATGATTTTCCATCAGGACTGAGTTTTTTGATATAGGTCTCAGGTTCTTTATTAAATTTTCTAAGGCATTTTTTACAACAAACTGCATAGGTTTTGCCATTATAAGTAGCAGTTATTTCTCCATCTACTTCCTCACCGGATACAGGACAAATGGAGTTTACAGGTTTACCCGGCTTTGATTCTGTTTTTGTTTCTTTTTTCGTCTCTTTTTTATCCTGAGCATAGGTTGATGCTGATACACCCAACATTAGAAGTGCGACAAGCGAATAAATAAATAGCTTCTTCATAGTATTTCCTTTTTATTTTGAAAAATACAATTTATAATTAAATATCACAAATTTTGTCATATTATTTCTATACTATTTTCTTTGACCCATCCGGTTTTACCATCCTCAAGGCGAATCTTGTACCACCTGTCAACGCGATCTTCAATTTTTATTTTCAGCCCTTCATGAACAATAAAAGCATCGCTTGAATTTTCATCAGGTGCGTATTTTATATTCACTGAAGATTCTACAACAATAGCTTTCTTTGCATTACTCTCTGTATAATTACCATACACCGCAATTAACAGTGAAAGGATAAAAAGTATAAACACCGGAAGAATAGGCAATAAAAGCCATCTTCTTAAAATTTGATTAGCGGTAAATATAAATCCGATTATTAATGCGGCAAGTAAATATAAAAGGATCAGGGAAAACCGGAACCATCCCTGAATTGTGAAAGAAGCCGTGACAGCTTCTATCCAACGAAAAACAAAAAATCCCGGGACAGTGTCAATTTTATCAACAGTCCTGGCTCTGGCTACTCGTAAATTGTGTTCTGCATCCTCATCGCCGGGCTTATATTTCAACGATTTTTCATAGTATAATATCGCCTTACCAAGATTACCCGATTTGTAATAACAATTCCCAAGATTATAATAAATCACATAATTTGGTCCTGTTAATGTATTCAGACTATCATAGAGCTTTATAGCCTGCTGATAATTCCCTGATTTAAATGCACTATTCGCAAGATTAAACAATTTTTCATTTGCTGATGCCGTATTTAGTAAAGCTGAGACAAATAATAATAAAAGAAAATACACATGCCTGTTAATAGTATGATGGTTTTCAACTTTTGAACTATGCAACATTAATTGTCCCTTCCGCTTCAACAATAAAATCAACTGCCGATTTGTAAGTGTTTGCCATATCTGCCTCTCTACTACCACTGGGTGCATAGCGAACAAACTCACAATGGTCAATTAGTGCAATAAGTTTTTGCGTAAGTTCATTTGAAACCCCGGCTTTGTTCATGGTTTCTTCCAGAGTTTCTCTGTTAAATTGCGAGCGTTCAATGTTCAGCTTATTTTCTAAGTAACCATAAATGCCGGCGCTGATTTCTGCATAAAATTTTTCGGACTCGTTTGAAGAGAGAAGTTTTCGTGCAATTTTTAACTTCGACTTTGCAAGTCGTTCAGCTTTTCTGTTTCGAACAAAGTTCATATCCTGCGAAAGTCGCAATTCTCTTCTTTTCCATACTATCATCGAACCCGTTAAGGCAAAGGGTATTGTGAATAACATCCAGAAAACAAATCCATTATCAAGAATACTCTTATCTTCTATTTCACTGTAAGAGGTTTTAATATACCGTATTTCCTGGTTTAATAACTGAATTTCCTCTTTCGACCATTCACTCTCTTTTCCACTATATTCAGCATTACCCTTCTCAACAGTAATTTGTTTCTGTTCAATTGAAAGAGTGACATATTTTTTCTTTACCGGATCAAAATAGGAAAATTCAACCGGGGGCAGTATCTGGTTACCTTCTGACCGGGGAATAATAAGATATTCAAATACTTTTTTTCCGCCAAGTTTACCCGATTTGATTATCTCATCAGATATTTTAGGGTCGTATTTTTCAAAACTAGCAGGTAATTCGAGTTCGGGCAGTTGCAGTAGTTGAATATTCCCCGTGCCGGAAATAATCAACCGCAAAGTAAAAGGCTCATGCTGTTTAAATTTCTGTCGATCAATTTCCATCTTAATATCAAAATTCCCCACTGCTCCGGAAAAATTCTCAGGCCTTCCTTCAGTTGGTAAAGGGAGTACTTTTACCTTTACAGTATTTGAAACAGCATTATATTCAATCGTTTCGGTCTGTCTGAAAAAAGGGTCATTAAAGAAATCGTCAAAAAAACCGTTACTTTTACGACGACGCTCAATTAATACCGGAATCTTTAAAGGAAATGGAGTTACCGAAAGATCTCCGGATTCTGTTGGGAAGAGTGCTACTTTTTTCAGAAGGGCTGAATTGAATTGTCTGCCATTAATTACCTCACGGGTAAAAAGTATATTTGTCGGCGACTCAACCTCTTCTGCCCAGAAGCCTTGGTACTGTGGCATTTTGGAAATCTGGGGAGAAGACATATTAAGTCTTGTGTACAATTTATAGGTAACGGTAACTTGTTCACCCATATATACGGTATTTTTATCTACCGAAGCGCGAATATAAAGATTCTCCGCTATTTGCTGAGTACTAATTTGCTCATCACCGGATTTTGGGTTTTGTTTAGTACCACCTTGCACAACCTCGATGGTAATCGGTTCGGTCTTCAAGGTCTTCCCTTGATACTGAATTGATGCACTGCCGATGGTAAACTTACCTTTGGAACGAGGCTGTAGAAAATAGCTAAAAGAGCGGGAGGCTGTTACTGCTCCGTTAATTATCTGCATCGATGTGGATTGATTAGGACCGGAAACCACCTGAAATTCCTTAAATACCGGAGCCTGAAAGTTCGATAATCCGTTAACCTCATTTCCCGAAAATGTAAAACTTATCTGAAAAACCTCATCGGTAGTTACGGTTGTAGCTTCAACACTCGCTGTAAACGACTGAGCGTTGGCAGAAGAATAAAAAAATACGATGAGGAAAAAGAGAAGTATTCTAATACTCATAAATGTACCAGTATTACCAGTCCTTGTCAGTTTTAACTTTAACCCCAACTTTTTTCCTGAGTTTTTTCTGTAAATCTTTCTCATTATTCTTCAGTGCTTCCAGAATCCGTTCAGCTTCCTGTTTCTTCATCTGCTGTTCCTTCTGTTTCTGATTTTGTTGATTCTGATTCTGGTCTTGTTTATCGTTGCTTTGCTTCTGATTATTCTGATCTTTTTGATCTTTGTTCTGATCATTATTCTTCTGATCGTTTTTATTATTGTCCTGCTGATCCTGATTGTTGTTGTTATTCTGCTGATTGTCTTTATTATTTTTATTCTGTTGATTTTGATTCTGATTTTTTTTCAGAAGATTCAGCGCATAGGACAAGTTATATCGGGCATCTTCATCGTCTGGATTTAATTTCAGCGCTTCTTTATAGGCTTTGATACTTTCTTCTATTTTATCAGATTTTAACAAAGTATTGCCGATATTAAAGAAACTCTGCGATTTTTCCTCATTCGTTTTCGCGAACGGAATTGATGCCTGAAAAGATTTTAATGCCTCTTCATATTTTCCCTGCTTATAATAAGAATCACCGAGATTAAAATTTGTAATGTAATTTTTATTATCCTTTTCAAGTCCTTTACGGAAGTTTACTTCTGCCTCGGCGTATTTTCCATTTTTATAGTGCTCAACGCCATCATTATTTAAACTTCGCAAAGACTGTGAGTAAATGAAATGTACTCCCGAATACAAAACCAATGTTATAAGAACAATTAATTTCATTTTACTTCCTTCAATCGTAACATAACCATCATTTTATTCCACCAAACCGATTTCCTGTCCGACAGAAAAACTTCCCAAAGAAGTAATACAAGAGCAGGTATCAGGAAATAATAAAACTTATCTTCATACTCAGTAATTCGCTTAGCGCCGAATTCTGTTTTTTCAATTGATGCAAGATCTTTATAAATTTGTTCCAACTCATTACCGGAGGCGCTGGAAAGATAATATTTTCCGCCACCGTCATTTGCTATCATTCTAAGAGACTCTTCATTTAATTTTGTCAGAACGGTATTCCCGTCTGAGTCTTGTTTAAATCCAATTTGATTTCCTGACTGATCATAGATAGGAATTGGGGCTCCTGAAGGTGAGCCCATACCAATAACATAAATTAAAACAGAATTATCCTTTGCCGAGTTTACCGCCGCAGAGATATCACCCTCATGATCTTCTCCGTCGGTTATCAATACAATCACTTTTTTCGTTGGAGTCTTCTTATCAAATGATTCATTTGCCAGATTAATTGCAGAAGCAATCGCGGTACCTTGAGAAGGAACAGAATTTATGTCCACTGTCGATAAAAACAAATTCGCGGCAGAATAGTCAGTTGTAAGCGGAAATTGGATGTATGCATCACCGGCAAAGATAATTAAACCTATTCTATCGCCTTGTAGTTTTTTAATCAATTCGTTAATCTCATATTTTGCTTTTTCAAGCCGGTTTGGTTTAAAGTCCTCTGCCGTCATACTTGCCGAAACATCGAGTAGTATATAAACATCAATTCCTATTTGTTTAACTTCTTCAATACGGCTTCCAATTTGCGGGTTGGCAAATGCAACTATGGCAGATGAAAAAGCAAAAAGAATCAGGCTGAATTTAATTGTTTCCTTCCACATACTTTTTTCTGGAAACAAAACAGAAAACATCGATGGATCGGAAAGCGTTTCAAGAATTCGTTTACGCTTTATCCTCATAAAAATGTACAAAAGAATAAATAAAGGTATTATTGCCAATAAGTACAAATATTCAGGATGAGCGAACCGAAGCATAATCAGGGTAACTTTCTGAAAATTGTTTGTGACAAAGAGAGCTCAATAAAAAGAAAAAGTAATCCCAGAGCTACAAATGGATAGAAGAGTTCTTTTTTCGTCCTGTAGGAGGTTACTTCTACTCGTGTTTTCTCTAATGAATCTATTTGTTTATATATATCCTCTAATTTTCTATTTCCGGTTGCTCTATAATATTTACCTCCGGTTTGTTCGGCAATGGTCTTTAGTATTTTTTCGTCAATCTCCACGGGGACATATTGATATTGCACACCAAATGGCGTGTTAAATGGGTAGGGTGCCTGACCAATTGTACCCACTCCAATGGTGTAAATACGGATTCCAAAAGTACGGGCAATTTCTGCCGCAGAGACGGGATCAACTTCTCCGGCGTTATTAACACCATCCGTCAGAAGAATCATAACTTTACTTTTTGCCTTACTGTCCTTAAGCCTGTTTACCCCATTTGCCAATGCATTACCTATAGCTGTTCCATCCTCCAGCATACCAGATTTAATATCCTTCAGCAGGTTTTTCAATACCACATAGTCAATGGTTAACGGACATTGTGTAAATGCCTCCCGTGAAAATATAACCAGTCCAATCCTATCGTTAGTTCTTTCATCGATGAAATCAGATGTGATTTTTTTTGCCGCCTCTAAGCGGTTTGGCTTAAAATCTTCAGCCAGCATACTCCCTGATATATCAAGCACTAAAGCTATATCAATTCCTTCTGCATAAACATTTTCACCACTTCCAAAACTTTGCGGGCGAGCTAAAGCTATAATAAAAAGAACAACAGTGAGAAGTCGAAGAAAAAACGGAATGTGCCGCATTTTTTCTTTATAGCTTTTTCTCTTTGCCTTCAATATTGAAAAATTAGAAAAATAGAATGGCGCGTCCTGTTTTCTCCCTTTCCAAAAATGCCAGTACAACATCAGTGGAACAAATGCGAATAAGGCAAAAACCCATGGCCACGCAAATTTCATCCCTGTGAGATCAAACATTCTGAATACCTCCGGGAGTTTCCAATTCCCTCGATAATTCCACTATCCTGTAAGCCTGTTTCATCATTGCTTCATTCACAGCCGGCATCGGAACAAATTTCGCAAATTTCACCATATCAGCATTTTCAAAGAATTCGCCGGAAATCTGTACAATTTCATTCCCCATATTTGATTTTTTCATTGCAGAAATAAGCTCTGAGCTTGTGGATTCAAGTGCAGGAATGCCATATTCTTTCTCAAAAAAACTTCTGATAATATTTGTAATTTCCGAATGATACTCTTTTATTTTACCTTCCTGCCATAACATTCTGGCTTCCAGCGCTTTAAGTTTCTCCAATGCTTCTTCATAAGGAGTAAGCTTAATAGCCGGGGGCTCTGATATCATTCCCAGTCGCCTTTTTTGAATGTATTTTATAATCCTATAAACCACAAACAAGAGAAGTAGAATGCCGGCAATTAAAGCACCGAGAAACAAATAATCCGGTGGTATAGTTAGAGGAGGTCGTACATCTTTAATTTCTTTTGAGGTATCAACTGCAACAGTATGTATAGTAATAATCAGAGAATCAGAAACAATAATACCGGGTTGCGATGAGCCCTGCGAAAGATAAGGAAATGTAATCGAGGGAATGATAACATCGCCGGAATCAAAGCCGGCAAATTCGTATTTCCGTATCTCTGTGCTCCTTTCCTTATCGGAGGTTCTCTCTGTAGGTAATTCAGTAATAAATTCCAATTTAGGAATTGAATCTTTAATCTGCGGTATAGTTACTTTTACATTTGCAGGGTACTTCAATGTTACATTCAATTTAATTCGCTTACCTACCAGATAAGCCGTGGTATCAGTAGTAACTCTTACTGAAATATCCTGAGCAAACAAGCTCGGGAGACTGATGAAGACTGCAAATAATAATGTTCTTACCATCGCCTTGCTCTCATCTTAAAGAATTGAACAAGAGGCCTGATATATTTCATAGTTTGCAGGTCTTTTTTGTCATTCATTTCAATGGTAACGGTATCAAGTCCACTGGCCCTAAACATCCTGTTTTGGTCTTCTGTAAGTCGCTTCTGCAAAACTTTAAAAACCCCTCTCAATGCAGGGTCGCCAAGATCAATAATCATCTCTTCACCGGTTTCCGGATCGGCAACTTTCATCAATCCCTTACCAAAAAGGTCTTTCTCTCTCTCATCAGATAGAACAATCCCTACCAGATCATGTTTCTTCCCGATAATCTTTAAAATTTTCTCATACCCTTTGTCATAAAAATCTGAGATTACGAACACAATACTCCGTTTCTTTATTGCTGAATTGAAGTATTCCAAAGCCCCTTTTATATTTGTTCGGTTTCCTTGTGGCGTAAAACTTAACAACTCACGAATAATGTGTAAAACATGCGATTTCTTTTTGCCCGGGGGGATAAATTTCTCAATCTTATCAGTAAATAAAATGAGTCCGACTTTATCATTATTTTTCAATGCAGAAAAAGCCAGAATTGCACTAAGTTCAATAGCTATCTGTTTTTTCGTTTTGCCAAGACTACCAAAATCCTGCGAACCGGAGAGATCAACAAGGAGCATCAAAGTAAGTTCTCTCTCTTCCTCGAATACCTTTATGAAAGGATGTCCAAAACGGGCTGTTACATTCCAGTCGATGTTTCTGATATCATCACCATACTGATATTCCCTAACCTCAGAAAACTCCATTCCTCTGCCTTTAAAGACAGAGTGGTATTCGCCTGAGAAAACCTGATTAACTAATCCGCGAGTGGTGATTTCAATTTCGCGGACTTTTCGTAAAAGTTCTTCCGTCTTCATTCTTTAATCAGGGAACTTCAATCGTATTGAGGATTTCCTGAATGATGGTCTCTGTGGTTACTTCTTCAGCCTCAGCTTCATAGGTAACTGCTATTCTGTGCCGAAGCACATCAAATGCAATTGTCCGTACATCCTCCGGAATAACAAAACCTCTCCTCCGGATAAATGCAAGAGCTTTTGCACCTAATGCAAGATTAATTGTTGCTCTGGGAGATGCTCCAAAGCTTATGAGATTGCTAAGCTTGCTTAATTTATATTCAGAAGGCTTTCGGGAGGCAAATACTATATCCAGAATATATTGTTCAATTTTTTCATCCATGTAAATCTGTTGAATCAGTTCTCTGCCCCGCAATATATCCTCAGGAGTTATCACCTGACGAATAGCAAAATCACCGGAATTAAGGTTTTGGCGCATAATTTTTAATTCCTCCTCCCTTTCGGGGTAAGAAATTTTAACCTTAAGCATAAACCTGTCAACCTGCGCCTCAGGCAGTGGATAAGTACCTTCCTGTTCGATAGGGTTTTGCGTTGCTAAAACTAAAAATGGCTCTTCAAGTTTAAAGGTATTTTCACCAATTGTAACCTGTCTTTCCTGCATTGCTTCAAGGAGCGCACTCTGTACTTTTGCAGGTGCACGGTTAATTTCATCAGCAAGAATAAAATTTGCAAAAATTGGTCCCTTTTTGATGAGAAAATTACCATCCTTCTGATTATATATCTGTGTTCCTATCAAATCTGCTGGAAGCAAGTCGGGAGTGAACTGAATGCGTTGAAATTTTGCTTTCATTGCAGATGCAAGAGACTTAATTGCCAGGGTTTTTGCGAGGCCTGGTACACCCTCTAATAAAATATGCCCGTTACCCAGCAACCCAATAACAAGCCGTTCTACCATGGCCTTTTGTCCGACAATTACCTTGCTGATCTCACCCATTAAGAGATCAATAAATGCACTTTCTTGTTTAATTTTTTCGTTAAGAGCAGTGATATCCACCGATTATCCCTTTTATTGAAAGTTTAACGGAATTTTTAGATTAGACGATCTCAAAAATAAAAGGTTTCGTACTTAGTTCAAATGGATGTACGACAAAGTGGGCGAAAATTAACTGTTCTAATCGCAGATCGAAGAACTTTTGATTTTAAATTTTCTGGATTGAAAATCCTCTGGATCGAAGATCCTCTGGATTGTTAAATCCTCCGGATAATATTATCACAACACAAACAAAATAAACCCCTACGGTGGAATTATAATTTATCTTTACTCCGTCAGGAGATTCGTTAGCTAATCCGTTAGCTAACGGACTAACGGACAATGCCACAAGTATTTCACCCTTTCAGGGTTTTCAGGATGAGAAGGATAGCGGTCGCTACAGAACTATCACCCTTTCAGGGTTGGGTATATGATAAAATTTTTAAATCCTCTGGATTGTTAAATCCATTCCCTAACTGAAGAAATTTGTTTTTGCAATCTATCCGGAGGATTTACAATTCCCGAAATGTCGTACAT
>CAYTLQ010000096.1:0-4339 GCA_964438715.1 uncultured Ignavibacteriaceae bacterium | reverse complement strand
AAAATAGATAGTATAAACCTGCCTGTCGGAAGAAGGTTTTACACGGTTTTGTTGGAGTATCCTAATCCGATGTATAACAGATTTGCGGTTTATGATTCCTCCCTTAATTTAATGTTAATGGATAAATCCTTGAATGGCTACCTAAGCCAGGGTAAAATGGGAACCGATAAAATTCGTTTCCTTACTCTTGAAGAAACTTTTCGGGTAAAAGATTTTATAAAATTAAAAAGACTTTCATTTTATTATGTTAAAAGTGACTCTATTTATCTTGCTTTAAGAACTTTTCTCGAATACGATGATTCGATCAATTTTATCAGACAAAATGTTCAATCAATAACAGGGAATTTTCTCTTTACAAGTATCGAAAGTAATCCAAAAAATCTCCTGCCAAATACTCAGGAGAGGTATCTTATCGATACTGTCTCCGGGAAGATTATTAGTCAGGATACGATTGTTGATAAGACAATCAGAAATATGATTTTTAATTTTAACAAGAATTACAGCCTTAACCAGATTTTTGACAAGAAAAGTGCATTACGCTCAATTGGTATTACTGCCGCAATTGATTCAGTTCACAATTACAACAATGTAAAGGAAAAAAAATCAGGCTTTTCGTTAAGTCTTCCGCCCGAAGGATGGAGAATAAAGAAAGATATTTTCCTTTCCGATCAGTTAAAGAAAGCAATGAAAGGCAATTTGTATATTAATGAAAGTCAGGGAGCGAGCTTTTCTGTAATCGAAATCGGCGCCGATCAGGTGGCGGAAAATTTTATACCTTATACGCTTGATCAGGAAGCAAAGAAATTTTATACAGTTAGATTCACCCTCGCGCTTACTATTGCCAAAAAAATTTATCGATTTTTTGAAATCTCTTGTCTCGATAAAAAATATATGATAATTTTTCAATCACCCAGAAGTTCCTATGAGAAGTATAAAGAAGAATATGAAAATATTATAAACTCTTTTGGTGTTGATTGTTAAATTTTACAAGCAAATTAATTAAGAAGAAAGCTGATAAGTATGAATATTTATCTTGTAAGACATGGTGAGGCTGAGAATATAAGTCCGGGTAAAAGTGATTCTGCGCGTGAACTTACTCCGGATGGGGTAAAAACTGTTCATAATGCTGCAAACGGTTGGATGAAATTATTTGAAAAACTTGATTACATTGTATCCTCTCCGTTATTACGAGCGAAACAAACAGCACAAATAATTGGGGAAGTGTATGGAATTTCGAACAATATAATAATAGATCCGGTAGTTATTTCGGGAGATGCAGAAGAATTATTGAGATTTGCTGTATCACTAAAGGCAAACGATATCTGTTTTTGTGGGCATGAACCGGATTTTTCCCGCTATGTATCCGAACTCATATCCGGAGGACAAGCAAGAATTGTATTTAAAAAAGCGATGATCGCCCGAGTAGCTTTTGAAGGAAGGCCCAGGATTGGTGCGGGATATCTTGAATTTATGATACCTGCTAAAGCCTACAAAACAAAATAGCCAGGCAATTACTCACCCGTTACAAATACTGACCGTTGCTTCCTTCCGGACCTGGCGGGGTTGGGTATTGCCCCGTCGAGAATTGCCTGACAAAATCAATAACAAATTTCCTAAAAAAGTACTTCTTTTCAAAGGTGTTTTCGCGGGAATTAAGTAATTTTGCCAAAAATCGTATCACAAAACTCAAATTGATTCTTGATGAAAAACTGAAGTATAAAATTTTACTGAGGAAAAACTATTTTGCTCTGTTTCTGACATTATTGACAGAATTTCTTTCCCAAAAAAATCCATCATTATAACCCTGAATGGATTTATCAATTTCAGCATCAAGTAGTCTTTTTAAGGTAAGTAAAGAATAATACTCATCTATCTCAATTCCTGTGAATTTTCGGTTGAGTTTTTTTGCAGTAACCAAAGTCGTACCCGAACCGCAAAATGGATCGAAAATTAAATCGTTTTCGCAAGAACTGGCGAGAATAAGTTTGGCAATTAATTTCTCAGGCTTTTGTGTCGGATGTGAAGTATTTTCACTCATCGACCAAAATGGTACCGAAATATCTGTCCATAAGTTCGAAGGATGAGTAAGGCGATATTTCCCAATGTCTTCATGTTCCCAATCTTTTGGTTTTCCGTTCTTCAAGCGATATGGAGCAATAACTCTTCGTTTCAATTTAACGGCATCAATATTAAATGTGTAATTATCTGAAACCGTACAGAAAAAAATATCTTCATGACTATTTTTCCAATTTTGTTTTGAGCCTCTTCCTTTTTCTCTCTCCCATGTTATTCTATTCCTTACGATGAAATACTTTTCAAGAACTTTTTGTACCTCAGCTGACGATCTCCATTCGGTACAAACATAAATTGATGCTGTAGGCTTCATTATTCGAGGAATCAACGAAATCCAGGATTCAAGCCACTCTGCATATTTTTTACTACTTCTTCGGGAAAATTTTGAGTTATTAAATGTTTTATCCATATTGTAAGGCGGGTCTGCAATCAGTAAATCAACTGTTTGTTCCGGCAGAAGTGGAATAATAGTGAGTGCATCACCTGTGAATAATTTGTTTTCAATGAGATTGTAAGTCAATAAAAGCGACGGACCTGGGGAGATTAATTTTCTGAGTTCTGTTTCTTCTTCGTTTGATAAAACTATTGTTTTATTTCGGGATGCTTTAATATTTTGCAATGGATTAATTGATAAACGGATTAATTAAGAAAATTGTGGAGCTAAGCGGGCTCGAACCGCCAACCTCCTCGTTGCGAACGAGGCGCTCTCCCAATTGAGCTATAGCCCCTTTAATGCAAAACTAAAGAAATTCAAAAACATCTCAAAACGCATCCCATTTGAATTGGTTCGTATATGCTAAATAGCCCCCAAGATAACTGAAAATACTTATCATTTAAGATTTTTCGCTGATTCCTAAGAAAAACCTGATTCGTCTTAACACAGTGATAAACTTTTGGAGACTCAAGGCCCAATTCAACAAAACATGAAAAGGTTCACCCCGTTTGATTTATAAGCCTGAAATTACACCAATTAAAGTACTTTTCTCCGATTTTAAGTCAGATTATTGCAAAAATTTAGCATTTTTATGCCAAATAAATTAAATTTCATTGTTGCTTTATAATAATAATTAAGAGGTTTTCCTGAATATCGGATTTGAGGATCGACATGGTTACCTTATTTTGAGTGTTCCGGTTTCCAGAGCCACACTCGAAACAGCAGTTGAGTTTAGAAATGTTCTTTTACAAAAAATTGAGCAAGGAAATTTTTTTATAATTCTTGATTTGGGCAAGGTTGAGTTTATGGATTCCACTTTTATGGGTGCAATTGTTGTAGGCTCTAAAGCGGCAATGTCGAAAGGCGGTGAAGTTATTCTCACATCATTGACTGAACAGGTAAGTATGACTTTTTCATTAACAAAACTGGACTCGAGATTTAAAATCTTTAAATCAGTCGAAGATGTATTTGCACCCTAAATTGCTTAGATAAATTTATGACACAGAACGGCGCCTTTAAAGTACTTGTAGTTGATGATGAGACGGATTTGGAATTATTGATGAAGCAGAATTTCCGTCGGAGGATTAGGGCAAATGAGCTTGATTTTGTTTTTGCTCATAATGGAAAAGAAGCATTAGAACAGCTTCAGCTGCACCCTGATGTTGATGTTTTGTTTTCTGATATTAATATGCCCGAAATGGATGGATTGACATTACTGAACCATGTCATAAAAGATTATCCGATGATTCGATCTATTGTTATTTCAGCATATGGCGACATGAAAAATGTCCGGACTGCTATGAATAACGGGGCTTTTGATTTCGTCAACAAACCAATTGATTTTACCGATTTGGAAGCAACTCTCCAGAAAACATTAAATGAAGTTATTTCAATTCGTGAGGCAGAAAAAAATAAGGTACAGTTGCATGCAGTTCAACGGGAATTAGAGATAGGAAAGCAAATTCAAAAAAGTTTCCTCCCGACACATATTCCTCAAATTCCCGGATACGATGTCGCCGCTTTTTTTCAACCGGCAAAAGAAGTCGCCGGTGATTTTTATGATGTTTTTCATCTTGCAAAGCAACATAAACTGGGTTTTGTCTTAGGTGATGTTTGTGGAAAAGGGGTTGGTTCAGCATTATTTATGACCTTAGTGCGCAGTCTTCTTAATGCATTTTCAAAAATTAATTTTGAATTTGAACATGCTGCATTAAAGACTATCCAGATGACGCATGACTACATACTTGAAAATCATGAAGAAGCAAGTATGTTCGCCACAGTTTTTTACGGCATCATTGACATCGAAAAAAAGGTTTTACACTATATTAATTG
>CAYTLQ010000095.1:0-2720 GCA_964438715.1 uncultured Ignavibacteriaceae bacterium | reverse complement strand
GTACGAATAAATTATTTAGTGTTTTTTTCAAATATTTGGGGAATTATAACTATATCAATCTCAAACTACTCGCCTTAAAATATTCTGATTAAATTTGAAAAGCAAACCCGCACATAAAACCTGTTTTTTTGCCTCTTTTTTTCAAGTGAACCAACCGAACCCTGAAACCTTGGCGCTCCAACCCTTATGTGGCTATTAAAACATTGGAAAATCTGCGCTTTTTATCCTAAATTAGTAGGTTAATAACTAATTTTAAGTGTTTTATCCGTTAAAAAGTATTCCTTAAGTAAGTTTGAGAGATTTAATGCCGGATTCTGCAAATTATTTTCTCTCAAATTCTCAATCAGATTACTTGTAACTTTTTGAATCGAAATTAAAATTTAACCCGGAGAAATTCTGAAGTACGGACTTTATAAATGAGCATTGAGCGTACTAACGCGACGATTGTCGATTATGTGTACAATGAGAATCAGACCTTTGAGGCGAAGAGAAAAAAGTATTTTCTCAAGGAATCTGAAAGCAATCTTATTTTTCCTTTGCGGGTTATCTCATTACTCATTGCCGTCTCAGGACTATTTGCAATGGTCTTCGAAGTACGGTATTTTTCCGAATATTCTCTCGAAGTATATCTCGTTCGCTTCACCGCAACAATCGTATCTTTTGTAATATTATGGATTCTCTATAACCGTCACCCGATAAAACGACCTGTCATTCTGGTGCATATTCTCCTGCTAACTATCATACTTTCCAGCGGGTATATGATTATGCTCATCCCTTCAACTCTTATTGTAAACTCGCAGATTGTGGGGTTGATGATCTTCACTTCTGCATTATTTCTCAGCTGGGATGTTAAACATCAGATAATTGTAGCCATTTATTACAATATTGTTTTTGCTGCGGCTATACTGATGAATGACAAGGACATTTACTTCCTGCCAAACATGTACGAATCCGTACTTTTTGTAATTTTTCTAAGTGTAATTGCTGTAATTGGAAGTACTGTAAATTTTAAGTTACGGTCCGAACTAGCTGATAAGTCTTTGCGGGTTAAACTCTCCGAAAGAAAATTTCGATCAATTTTTGAACATTCAGCCGAAGGAATTTTTCAGTCCAGCCCTGAAGGGAAACTGCTTACGGTAAATCCGGCTCTGGTGAAAATGTTGGGTTACTCCAATGAGGAAGAGTTGAAGCAAATTGATATAAGTCGGGACTTGTATGTAAAAGAAGCTGACCGCGATCGCCTGCTTTCTTTACTAATGCATAAAGGTGAAATCTCAAATTACCGTGTTCCGCTGAAGAAAAAAGATGGCAGTATTCTTATTGCCCGAGTCAGTGATCGGGTGATAAGAGATGAGAATGATGAAAAAATTTATTTTGAAGGCAGTATTGCAGATATAACCGAGCAGGTTCGCCTCGAGGAAGAGCAAGCAAAAATTCAGGAAGAACTCAAGTTCGAGAAACAGAAGTCGGAACAACTTGCTCACGAGGCTGTGAAATCAAGCGAAATTAAAAGCCAGTTCCTCGCAAACATGAGTCACGAAATCCGAACGCCAATTAATGGTATTATCGGCTTTTTAACACTTATAGAAAACAACTCATACACCGACGAAAATGAATTACGGGAATTTATCTCAAACGCGAAAAATTCAGCCGAAACTCTCCTGGAACTGATTAATGATATTCTCGACTTCTCAAAGATAGAAGCAGGTAAGCTTGAGCTGGAGGAAATCAGCTTCAGTTTACAGAAAGTTATAAAGGATGCTCTTAACATCGTTTCGCCGAAAGCAAACGAAAAAGGTCTAAAAGTACTCGTAAATTTCGACAGACATGTTCCACCGGTTCTATTAGGTGACTCTACACGCTTACGACAAATTTATTTGAATCTTCTCTCTAACGCTATTAAATTCACTTCACGAGGTGAGATTCGGATTCAGGTTGTCGCAGAAAAAATTGGATACGACAAAGTAAAAATAACCTCATCAGTTCAGGATTCCGGCGTTGGAATTCCACAGGAAAAAATCGACCAGCTCTTCAAACCATTCTCTCAAGTTGATGGAAGTTATACCCGTAAATATGGAGGAACCGGACTCGGACTTGCAATAACCAAAGAGCTCGTCAACATGATGAGTGGGTCAATCTGGGTTGAAAGTCAGTTAGGTAAAGGGAGTACATTTTATTTTACCTCTGTTCACAAATTTGCTAAACAGGCAAGCTTTCTCGATAAATTAAAAAATAAAACTTCGTCCGGCACAAAGCAGGTTGCTCAGCCGGCAACTACGGTAAATCAACAGCCACCTTTGCGCCGTACGCCTGTGCCTCTTTCAAAGGCAATATCAGAAAGCAAACCAATTGCAAAAACAGATGAATCGCCACAGGCAAAAGAATTTATTTCTATTACACCTGAAGCTGAGAAGAAGCCGGTGCAGACTGATGCTGTAAAAAAGGAACGGAGCAAATACCGTATTCTGATAGCTGAAGATAATGCTGTAAACAAAAAGGTAGTTCTTCGGATACTCACCGATGCCGGTTTTATTGCCGACGCTGTTTCAAATGGTTTAGAGGCTGTGGAGGTAATGATTAAGGGTCTGTCTCGTAGACACATCTGACGCTCCCGAAGAGCTACGCTGTGTAGAGCTCGGTGGTCGCCTGATTCTTGAAACAAAACACATGACAGCGTAGGCGGGAAGCGGAGATTGCGTGCACTCGCAGAAGACTCGAGA
>CAYTLQ010000094.1:0-2657 GCA_964438715.1 uncultured Ignavibacteriaceae bacterium | reverse complement strand
ACCCGAGATAAGACAAATTATATAGCAGGTGTATGCCAAACATCAAATACGAATCCCGAGGGGATGTAATATTTATAGCGCAGATATACGCAACACCAGATAAAAATCCCGAGGTGATGACATAATTAAATAATTGACTTGCTATCACAGTTCAATTTCATCAGAAGATCCGTTAGCTAACGGACTAACGGATTATATCACCCTTTCAGGGTTCTATTTAGGTATTTAACAAATATTCTATAATAATTTCAACCCTTCAGGTTTAATGACACAGAAATATTTATTCGTTCTAAAAAGAATCAATCCTGAGATAAGACAATAATACATAAGCTCTTGTTAGAAATATTTTCTTTCCTTAGGGTATTTCGATTAATAAAAAAGGCTGTCTGTGGAGACAGCCTTTATGTTAGGTTACATAAATATTCTAATACTTATACTTCAGCCACTTTATCACATCGCTATAAGTGGGCTTTTTACCTGTCATTAAGATTCCAACTCTATAGATTTTCCCGGAAAGTGGAAATACAACAAACATCGTCGCAAGATTAACAACAAACGAAAGAACAATTTGCCAGAGCGGCAGGTCTATGAGTGTCATTCTGGCAGGCATTACTATTAGAGAGCCGAATGGCAGAAATGAGGTAACTTTTGCAATGGTGTTGTTGGCATTTTGCTGCATACCCATTGCTATGAAAAATGGAATCATTATCAGCATCATAATTGGCCAGATACCTGCTTGTGTATCCTGATCGTTATCGAACATAGCGCCAACAGCGGCAAAAAGTCCGAGAAATGTAATGAGCGCTACAAAATAATTCAAAAGAAAGTAGGCTAATATACCAAGGCTGATTTTTATATTAAAATCCGCAGGTAAAGTAAAGATGCTGGTTGTTACGAGAATAACAACAGGTAAAAGCCATATAGCCATTTGCATTACTCCCGTTATTGCACTGCCAAAAATTTTCCCAGCCATAAGCTCCCGGGCATTAACCGAAGAAAGAAGAATTTCCACTATTTTGTTCGATTTTTCTTCAACAACCGCACGCATTAATGTTTGTCCCATAATAAGAAGACTAAAGTACAGGAAAAATGTAAAGAGAAAAGAAAGAATGAAATTACCAAAACCCTCTTCAACTATCTGCTCTTCCTGTGTAACACGGTAGCCATCAAAGTTTACATTTTTTCTGGCAAATGCAATCTCTTCTCTTGAAAGATTTTTTCCTGAAAAGTGCAAATCAGTAAGTGCTTCGTTTATTGCGCCTTTCAGTTTATCGAAGATAGTGCGGTTATTTGGATTCACGGAATAATACTTTATTTCTTTGTCCTCAACAGCCGATGAGGGTACGAAAATTATTCCGGTAAGTTTTTCTGAAAGTACATCCTGCTTTTTAGTATTTACAAGGTCATCAAATTTTTTATCGCCAAGCGCTTCAAATGAAATATTGTAATAATTGTTTTTGACAAATTCCA
Source organism: uncultured Ignavibacteriaceae bacterium (assembly GCA_964438715.1). GTDB lineage: Bacteria > Bacteroidota > Ignavibacteria > Ignavibacteriales > Ignavibacteriaceae > CAYTLQ01. The sequence goes on along the minus strand of CAYTLQ010000094.1, from coordinate 1,187 downwards.
ACTGCCCTATTGTCCCCTTAAGCGAAGCAAGAACATCCTGATTATCAGAAACAATATGTAGGCGGGTATTCTTATCGCCTTCGAAGGTCATAACAAAAGTCTGAATTGCCAGTATGCCAATAAGAAATATGGGAATGAGGAGAGTCATTACGATAAACGATTTGCTGAAAAGCCTCGTCTTCAGTTCGCGTTTTAATATAATAAATGTTCTTTTGTTAAACATCTTACACCTTTTTTTTCTTTTCTACAGAATCATCATTACCGGCGAGCGAGACAAAAATTTCGTGCAGGGTAACTTCATTTGAGATAAATGAATGTATCTTTACATCATTCTGAACCAGCAGTTTCAAAACTTCCTGAATATCGTTATTGTGTTTTACTTTTATACCAACAGTCTTGCCAAAATCTTCAATCCTCTCTATAAGTGGGCTTGTGCGGAGGAATAAAATATCGCCGTCGTAGTTAAGACTGATATTACGCTGAGCGAACTGCATCTTAATATCGTTTAGTTTCCCTGAGAGGATAACTTTTCCCTTATCTATCATTGTAATTGAATCGCACATTTTTTCGGCAAAATCCATAAGGTGAGTAGAGAAAATGATTATTTTACCGCGACTCTTCAGTTCGAGAATAATTTCCTTAAGGATATTAGTATTAATAGGATCAAGCCCGCTGAACGGTTCATCAAGTACAATGAAGTCCGGATCATGAATAATTGTGGAGATGAATTGTACCTTTTGCTGATTTCCTTTTGAGAGATCTTCGATTTTTGACATACGCCTGTCGTAAAGGTCAAATCGTTTCAGGAGATCGATAGCTCGTTGTTCAATTGCTTTGCCCGATTTATATTTCAGCTCTGCAAAAAACAGAATGGTTTCCAGTACTTTCAGTTTCTTGTAAAGTCCTCTTTCTTCAGGGAGATAGCCGGTTTTTGCACGGAAATCATCACCGGCTTTTACACCCCGGATAATCACCTCGCCTGAGTCAGGGAGGAAAATATTCATAATCATCCGAAGAGTGGTTGTTTTACCGGCGCCATTTCTTCCTATTATTCCATATATCGATCCTTCGGGAATAGAGAAGGACACATCATCAACGGCTTTTATACCATCGAATGATTTACACAAGTTTTTTATTTCAACAGCGTTCACGGTTATTCCTTTTCTTTTAACGGAAATATGTTATTA
>CAYTLQ010000093.1:0-2591 GCA_964438715.1 uncultured Ignavibacteriaceae bacterium | reverse complement strand
AAATTCATTATTTTATTGTGTCATGTAGTCAGATTCATCCTCTGTTGGAAACTAAGTTAAGTGAAAACGATATTCACTCTCACTCGGTTTTTTGTCGGGCTTCAAGGAAATCTGGCTCATTTACAAACATTTTTTCGTATTCTTTTCGGCGCAGAGCTGTGTCGTACAGACCAATATCTTCTCCTTCATGTCTGTTGACTCCCATATACACCAAACTTGGGTCTTCGTAACGCTTAAATTTGTACACTGCATCGTTCATAAGGGCGCTGTTAAATAACCCCAGACTAACTAAAAGTTCGAAGTCTTTAACCGTGAGGCCGGTAACCCGCCTGAACAGACCCGGCTCCAATTGCGTGATGACATCACGAAGTGTCCGTTCCCGGTAATCGGTAAGGTAGAGAAAAATGGGAATGCGTGTGGCGAATTTGATAAGTTTCTCCTGAATTTCCTTACGCTTAGTTTTGAACTCTTTTTCCTCCTCGCTTAGTTGTCGTTTTTGCTCCCGGGAAAGTGTGCTGTCGTTGGCTTCGCGTTTGGCTTTTTTTACTGCTTCGGACTTGTTAATAATAGTCTCTATATCCTGATTCAGGTTGCGGAAGCCCTCAATGCTCATAAGGGCTTGCATGGCTTGTTCGTTGCTCAACAGTCGCCGCAGTGTGTCGTTATCAACATTAACCAAAAGTGCACTTTCCCAGCGGTGCGCAAGCAGGGTAGCAGTTGTGCCACTCATCGCCATTTCCAGCACACCTGCGGCGTCTATCTGTCGCATGGAGCTGCCATCGTACGCGAGCACAGGCAGGAAATGGATAAACTCCTCGACTTTCTTTTCGGGGTCATCTTCACTGACATTCAGGCGGGTGCTGTAGTCGGCAATTTGTCGTAAAGCACGGTCGGGTGCAAAGTCAAAGACATAGCATTCCGGTTTAAGAATGAGCTCTTCGTTTGGCGCTAAGCCATCCGGGTTTTTGAGCGTCCAGGGGTTCTGCACGCGAAAGGCAGATTGGAAATAAGTCTCCGGGCTGGAGGAGTTTCTCAGCATAAAAATACCTGTCCATGGACGGACTGTAACTCCGGTGGTAAGTTTGCCGCATGTAAGAGTGATAGTTTTACTCTTCAGTGGGTTGCCCATTGCTTCCAGCACCGGCGGCAAGGCTTTGGGTCCAATGCCGGCCGAGGTACCTGCCGCCACAATAACTTTGTAGTCATGATAAAATTTGTTCTGTCGCTGAGCCAGAAGGTTGCGCATAGCATAGCAGGAGGCAACGCTTGGCAGAAACCACAAGGTGTGTGAAAGTACCGGAAGCAGACGAATATCTGAATACGGTACTGCTGGTCGGCGGTCGCGGCCTAATTTAAGGTCGTCAACGCTGGCAGGCAGGTAGGCGCCCCTAATCAAATCTAACCACTTTTGTACTTCGTTTTCGTATCTGAACTTTGCTTGATTGCCGACACCTTCAGCAGAGAAAAAAATATTGAGATCGAATTCACTAAACTCGCCCTGCAAAGCAATTTGGCGGATGTCTTCCGGAAGTTGATAAGTCATCAGCACCATTCGTGGCAGGGCAGCGTAGGGGTTGGGTACTTTGGAGTCGTCCCATTCAGCTTTGGCGCGTTGTTCGTCTGAGTAAGTCCAATTGTAAATTTGTTCTTCGATAAATTCGCCGCTGGCAATGGCGCGAAACGGTGTTCCGGAGAGGTACAGGTAGTGGTCGGAGGTGATGGGCAGGATGTCCTCGTCGAAATAATCCACTCCCTCGCCCTCTGCGGCTTTGCGTTCTGCTTCGTCTTCTGCTTCAAAAAGGTCTTTAGCTTTTTCGCGCCATGCACCGTAGTGATATTCATCGAAAATGACACAATCCCAGTTCGTGGCGTGCACCCATTCGTTTTTGGTCTTGATGCCGCCGGTGGAGGGATTACGGCCCAGGTAGTCCTGAAACGAGCCAAAACAGATAATTGGTTTGGCCTTATCTGCATTCTCCCAGGTAACTGTACCGCCGGACTTTATGAACTGCCAGCCCTCAAAGTCTATATGTGTGCGAAGGTCTTCCTCCCAGGCGCTTTGCACTGCGGGTTTGAAGGTGAGAACAAGCACTCTCCGCCAGCCCATGCGTTTGGCCAGTTGATAGGCGGCAAAGGTCTTGCCGAAGCGCATTTTGGCATTCCATAGAAAGTGTGGCGGCTTGCCGTTTTCTCTTCTGTAGTTTTTGAAGTAAGCCACAGTCTTTTCGATTGCCGCCGCCTGCTCTGGCCGCAGTCCGAAGTTGAAAGCTCGTTGTTCTTCTAATAATTGTCCCGTACGCACTGCGTTAATTGCGGCTTTCACCTGCTCCACTGTACAGCGGAACCACTCTCCCCCTTCAGCCCGTATGCCGTTGATGCGTAACATCCGGTGAACCTCGTGGTCGGTAAAGGTTGTACCGTCATTGCGGATAGCATCTTCCTCCAGCACAATGTGGTAGGGTAACGGGCCGGGGCGCCTTGTTGGATATTGCTGTTCCACGCGCTCGTGTACCTTTTGGGTGGTGAAGCCCCCCTTGAGCAAGCCCGCGTATTGCGGCTTGGTGTCCTCATAAGCGTAGATTTTGGGCAAA
>CAYTLQ010000092.1:0-11583 GCA_964438715.1 uncultured Ignavibacteriaceae bacterium | reverse complement strand
GGAATATGAGGAGAATAAATAATGCTGATAAAATGATTCTGCTTAAAAGAAAACTGAATGAAAGGACTAAAACGGTATCAAAGAAAGTATCGTAGGTTTCTCGGGGCCTAAGGGTATTTCAACTAGACTTGCATAATCTCCGTATTCTTGATAAACCCATAATTGTTTTAAACTTTATTACAAAAAACAACATAGATTTTGAGAAATTAAATGCAAATACTATAACAAAAATTGCAGAAGTTATTGCTCACATTAAGGATAACGATGAGTTAAAAGAAGTTGCAAATAAATTGATGAAATATGCCAGAACGGTTTCATTAGAAGAAAAGCAGTTGGAGAAATTAGTTATTAGCATGAAGAGGTTAGGACAAAATGAGGAATTAATAGAATTTGTTAATAATGCAATTGAAAAAAACCTAACACTCTCAAAAAACATCATTTTATTAGAAAATCGTGCACGAGCAAAAATGGATTTGGCAAAAAAATGTATCGATACAGGTAGAAATCCTATTAAATATAAAAATCCAAATATAAGAGCAAAAGCCTGGGAAACTGCACGGAATTACATAACAGAAGCGGAAAGGGATTTAAATACAGCTCTTGAAAATGTCACAAGTTTTGTTGATAAAGAATATATAAAGAAGGATTTAGATTTTCTTATGAAGATGAAATCTATTGCACAAAAACCCAAAGAAAAACAACGGCAGACAACACAAGGGATAGCTAATAAAGGTAATAAGGGTACGCGTAAGTCATAGCACGCATTCAATGATGTTGTAACTTAATAAGTGATTTTACACAATCACTTGCAGCACATAATCTCGACTGTCTAGATGAAAACACAACTGATTTTATAACCACTGCTTAAGAAACAATTTTCTGTAATAGCGATATTCGTGTTTCTATTAATAATTCTGTGTAAAACTTTAGTCCAGTTCTTCAATTGACAGTTTTCTTTTCCGAAATTCACTACTACACCAAAACTCAAATCGCTGTGCACCATATTAATAAAAACCGAAAAGGCAGATTAAACCAAATGTTATTTCCTGTAATAAAATAGTTCTTATAAAAACTATCTGATTCACGAAAGCGACTCCACTGGATGGCTAAGTCGATAAATACTCTTTCACTATTATTACACTAAATTACATTGACAACCTGATTAATGGCTCTTTTGTTTCTGAGTGAAAATTTAGACTGAATGCTTTATATTCTGTTTAATTTTTTCTCTCAGTTTCTATACTAACATAACAGGAATACCATTATGCGAAAAAAGAACCGGGTAGTGGGCAAAATAAAAAGTTCGGTAAAACGCGTTACAAAACTTGGAATGCCTCCTGAGTCGCTGGTTTATACCGGTGAAAAGCAGATGGAATCACCTCAGGTATCCCTTTTTCATTATAACACCGATGACTGCAAAGAGGAAAAAGTTACCGATATCACACAATTGAAACAAGTCCGGGAAACAGAGAGGATTGTCTGGCTAAATGTTGAAGGATTGCACGATGTAGAACTTATCGCGCAGATTGGGGAAATATTTTCCATTCACCCTCTGGTAATGGAGGATATTCTGGACATAACCCAACGCCCGAAGTTTGAAATTTATGATGATATGCTTTTTCTTATCGTTAAAATGCTTTCCTTTGATGAAACAAATAATAAAATAACAACTGAACAGGTTTGCTTTCTCTTATCTGATTCTTTCCTTATTACATTTCAGGAGGGAATGATAGGCGATGTGTTTGATGGCGTGAGGGAGCGAATTACAAAAGGTAAGGGAAAACTCAGGAAGAATAAGGTAGATTATCTCTGCTATGAGCTCCTCGACTCAATTGTAGATAATTATTTTCTTCTTGTGGAACGAATTGGTGATAAGATTACCGAACTGGAAGATGAGGTGTTTGAAAGTCCTGAAAAAACCATACTGCACTCATTACATGAATTAAGGAATGAATTGCTCACAATCCGGAAAGCAGTCTGGCCAATGAGAGAAGTTGTAACGCGGCTCGAACGGGAAGCACAAGACTATGTTTCTCCGCAGACCCAGATATATCTCCGCGATCTTTACGATCACACAATTCAGGAAATTGAAACAATAGAAGCGCTTCGTGAATCGCTGGCAGGGTTGCAGGATTTATATCTTTCCAGCCTCAGTAATAAAATGAATGAGGTAATGAAAGTTCTCACCATCATCACTACTATTTTTATTCCTCTGAGTTTTATTGCCGGCGTTTATGGGATGAATTTTGAACACATGCCTGAGCTTAAGTGGCAGTATGGTTACTATGGTGTAATTGCTCTTATGACTCTGATAAGTTTGATAATGTTGGCAGTTTTCCGAAGAAAAAAGTGGCTGTAGTCAGCGCTGTAAATCATGGATAAACCAATAATCGGTATTTGACACCTCCGGCGGGAGTTGTCCGATATCCCAGCCCGGATAAGTAGTCTCCACAAAATAAAACCGTTTTCCGTCATACATTTTTGCAGAACCGGTTGCATTTGCCGCCACACCAAGCATTGCATGACGGTATTCAAGACTCCAGAACATCACGCAATCAATGTTTAAAGCTTCCAGAATACCATATAATAATAATGCTTTCGTATCACAATCGCCGTACTTAAATGCCAATGAAGCAGGAGGAGGAAGAAAGCCGTAAGAAGTAATCTCCGGTATTTTATATTCTATATTCTGAATGAATGTTACCAGAAAAATAAGTTTCTCCCCGGGTGGCATGTTTTCTTTTTCCAGAACATCATTAATCCCCTTCGTTAAATGTCTCAGATACGGAATACTTTTACGATAAACCGAACGATAAACTCTCCGCCAATATTCACTTGCCGCCGCAACTGAATCACCATCCCAGTTTATCCCTTCAAATTCTTTCTGATGAGGAGCATTACTACTTAGATTTTCCATATATCGTAATGCTGACTCAATATCCTTCCGTAAAATGCGCAGGTGAAGAGTTGGTTTGATGCGCTCAAGACTGTTATCAACATACTTCCAGGTAAACGATGATTCAACAAATTCTTCATTATCCATCGCCTGATGTGGTATGTGATATTCCTTTTCAGTAACCGTAAATGGCAGGTCAAAATCTTCGAGAAAACTAAAAACAAAACCAAGTCCGAACAGAAAAAGTACAATAACAAAGCAACCGGAAAAAATACCTTTTATACACCCGCATCCGGTTTTTATAAAGCTTACAGCCATCTTACTCATTTTCAGCGAACGCCAATATTCCGGAAAGAGACATTCGGAAATGGAATTAGTGCATCAAGTAAGGTTCTGATTCCGGGCTGAACAAGCATTGCAATACAAAATATCACCACCCCCATAAGAATTCCTACTGCGATGTTGTTTTTTCGTACTTCGTCAAATTCATTTAAGTCCCTTGTCAATCGGATGAATAATTGCAGGGCAACATACATAGAAAGAAATCCAAGTATTGCAGTAACACCAATCTGAAGGAAAATTATCCATGCAGTTCGTAAATAGGTGCCTGCCTCTGCGTTCGGATCGCGCATGGTATTGGTCAGAATCAAAATTGCCGGTTCAAGTGCATTTCGCATTAGGTACACTATCGAAAGAATAATAGAGCCGTTTACTATTGCACCGGAAATATTGTTATTTGCGAGTTCTGCAAGTCCGTCTATTCCTCTGGTTAGTCGGGAAAACGCGAGAAATGCCAGATAAATAAAAAGCACGCCCAGCACAAGAGAAAGTAATATTTGTACTGCTCCCGAAATAAAGAGAAGCCAATTCATTGATTTACTCCACTAGTTATAAATTGTTGATTACCCCCGATAATGCAGTAGAACAACTTAGTGTTGCCAACGAAGTATATGAAAAGCATACGAATGAAGTTCAACATATAAACCAATATGTTGTATCTCTTCGCTCGACCTATGATATTTTGTTTTCGTCCATAAATCTGTTAGTACAATGTTTTCCGGTGACTCGCCGAGCTCAATTTTCACACGCGCCTGTGCTGTTACATCGGAGTAATTGATAACCACCAACACACTTTCATTGTGCGAAGACCATATCCATGAAAAAATATTTTCACATGAGTAATTATCTTCCCAGGCAGGTTCAGCCTCAAGTAATTGCCAGTTACCTGAGTGAAAAATATCTTCATTAACAATGTGCAATAATTTTTCGTACTGCTTCACGAGTTTTACGGAAATATCCTCATGAGGTTCTCTTCCTAACTGAACCGGGAGTTTTATTCTCTTGCCTTCAAATTGTCCGTCATTATAAAAACGCATACCCGGTATAGTTGATGCAACGACCGCAGCAGCAAGTGACCGTTCTTTTCCGAAGGCAACTATCGCTCTCTCCTCATCATGGTTTTCAGTGAACCGAATAGACTTCTCCTGAAATGTAAGCTCTGCCAAAAGGTGATCTTTTACACTTCGGGGACTACTATGGCGTAAACGGTCATAAAGTCTCTTATCATAGGTAAAATTAAATCCCTGTTGTTGTAACTCCCATTCAAGATTCCAGTAGGCTTCAGCAAGAAAAAGAAAATCCTTTTTTTGCTCACAAACTTCCCGAATAGCATCCTTCCAGAATTCTGTTTGCGGTCGCTCCAAACCCTTTTTACTAAGGCACCCACCCCATGTGTTTTGAAAAACATTATTTAAGACAAGCATTGCCATATCACAACGAACGCCATCGCATAACTTACTGACCGCAATTAGTTGCTCTGTCATAAATCTTCGTGCGTCAGGTGAATAGTAGTTTACCTGCACAGTATCTGTCCATGCAGGAAAGAATGGATCGCGTCCGTGTGCAAATATTTTGTCCGAATCGGATGGCTTGCGGAAAAATGTATGGCTATCAGATTTATAAACCTCCTCAGAGCATTGCAGAAAAATATCCGGATGAGTTTCCAGATATGGAGTTGCCGCCCCAAAGTGGTTTGGCACAAAGTCCAGAACAAGTTTCATCCCAAGACTGTTCAGAAGTTCTCTAAGTTTAACTATATCATCATTGGTACCGATTCTACTGCTTATTTCATAACGATTAATTGCATAAGGAGAGCCAATAATATCAGCCTTTGCCCAGTCCTTCAGAGCCTTCGCATAAGAACCCGTTAAACCTTCTTCAAAACAGCAGGACTCAATAAGAGCATCATTCGTTTCCCAAACTCCCATTAACCAAATTATATCTATTCCCAGAGAGGATAGATTTTTCCAATATGCTTCCGGCACATCTCCGATAAGAGCCCGTTTCCCTGCCTCATCAAACCTGCGTAAAAAAACACGGGTATTAATTTCGTATAAATGCGGATGTTTACGCATATCTGCCCCCTTTCTCATTAAGAGATAATTGAACGGATTGCAGAAAAAATATTATAGTTAATTTTTAGCTTGAGTAATTTTCTTTGCTTATTCAGCAGTGCATTAGCATCACCCTGTGCCTGTGCTGTAATTAGTGTGCCAAAACTATACCCCTGACCGGGCACTTCAACATCAGCCGTAATTGCGTCAGTTATCTGAATGAAATATCCATTGTTCTTTCCGCCTTTATGTAACTGTCCGGTGGAATGCAGAAATCTTGGGCCAAAACCAACAGTAACTGTTACTCCGTATTTCAAGGTAATAAATCTGCGAAGTTCCTGCAGAGCCAGTTCTGTTTCTGCACTATACGGAACAAAAGCCAGAATAGCTACAAAATCACCTTGCCGAATATCTTTTAGAAATTCGTGTACAATCGTTTTTACCGAACCACCTTTCATTTCAGTAAGTACATCAATACCACCTTCCGAATAGAAGGGTTTTTCTTCCGGCAGTTTTCCCGTTTTACGGTATTCAGCAAGACTTTCATTTGCCAGAGTTTTTGCAAGCTGAACATTTGGCTGATCAAATGGATTAATGCCGAGAACAATTCCTGAAACTGCAGTTGCCATCTCCCAACGGTAAAACTCCTGCGCAAGATCGATGAGACTTGTCATTTCTATCTCAATAATATTTTTCCCTGCTGTTAGCAGACTTTGCTTTATGCTCTCAAGGAGAAAGTCATTTTCTCCTTCTAGTCTCAGAAAAACAGTTACTCTGTCATCGCTATAATATTTCGGAGAAAGAAAAACATCATCAGCAACAGGAAGTATCCCTTTCTCTTCCTTGCCGGTGCTTTCCGCTATCAACTGCTCAATCCATTGCGGAAATGAGCGAAAAGCGGGAGAGGCAAAAAATGTTATCTTATTTTTTCCTGCCTCCGAAAGCACTCCTAATAAGGCGCCAAGATAAAAGCCTGCATTTGTGTGAATGTGCTGAGTTGGCAGACACACATCCTGCATTTTTTTTGCTGATGCCAATAATCCTTCTATATCAATCCCCATTAACGCGGCAGGCAATAATCCAAATTCGGTTAATGCGGAATAACGCCCTCCGACTTCCGGAGGAGTATTGAACACTTTTAGAAAACCTCTTTCAACTGCTAACTTCTCAAGACTTGTTCCCGGGTCGGTAAGTGCAACAAAATGACTACCGGGATTACTCACCTTCAGTTTCAGCGACTCATAAAACACATAAAAAAATGATGAGGTTTCCGCCGTTCCGCCTGATTTGCTCGCTACGATGAAAAGTGTTTTTGTTAAATCATATTCATCAAATATTCTTTTGATAACTGCGGGATGAGTGCTATCAACAATAGCAAATGAGGGATAGCCTCGTTTTGATGAAAAAGTTTTATAGAACACTTCCGGAGCCAGACTGCTCCCGCCCATACCAAGAAGAAGAACAGAGGAAAATTTTTCTTTTACCTCAGAAGCAAACGCTTTAAGTTCATCAATCCGTGACTTTGGTGTTTGAGGAAGTGTAAGCCATCCTAACCTATCTGCTAATTCTTTATGCTCAGCAGGGTTTTGTTTAAATACATAAGGATCTTTATCCCAAAACCGTTTCGGAATATCATTCTTTGACCAGTGATGTAATATCTCTTCTGTTTTTTTTAATATTTCATTTTCTATATGATAACTTATTTTATTCACGAATTGCTCCTTCTATTGAAACTATAATTAGCTTCGTTTTAATGAATTAAAATAAAATTTCAGCCATTCAAGACTTTCCAGAAATGCGAGGAACGAGGAAAATGCTGATGGATCCATCGCAAGAAACTTTTTATGAAATGTTTCACTCACATCATTATCTGCGTAGCTGATAAATGAAGATAGCTGATTTCTCATCTTCTGAAGATTGGTGTTGAGATCTGATTTGATTTGGTCGAGATTACCGATTTCTGCATTACCCGTGCCTTTTCGTATTACCCGCATAAGGCCTAAACAGTATTTTGCAGAAAATGCCAGCGATTCGAGTTCCATTTCCCTTTCGGGTGTGTCGGTAAGAGTAATAAGCAGGCGTAAATCTTCTTCAAACTGTAACCCGGAACCCGCTAGTCTGGTTATTTCCTCAATTACTGTATCAATCGACCTGCCTTGTAACAGTGTACTCATTGAATATTTCTTTTATGAACAGAAATATCAACTATTTTTAATAATTAAGCAAGTAATGCAATTACAGTTTAATACCTACACCCAGCCCATCGCCGGTTGGAATTAGTACACTTCTTATCCGTTCATCACGAAAAAATAAATCATTAAACGATCGGATATGCTCTACCGACACCTGATAATTCTGCGGTACCTCTTTTGTGGCTGAATAACCATGCCATAACAGATTATCAACTACCATAATTCCACCTTTTCGTAATAACGGCAGTGAGAGCATGTACAAGTCGGCATAGTCCTCTTTATCAGCATCAAGAAAAACCATATCAAACAATTGCATAGGAGCACAGAGTATCACCTTCCCCTCACCTTTCAGTATTGTAATTTTCGAACCCACACCGGATTTTTTTATAAAAGCCTCTGCCAGTTCTATATTTGGTTCGCTCTTTTCAATCGTCACTATTGAACCTGTTTCAGGTAGTAACCTTGCAAGAGCAATGGTTGTATAGGCAATTGCAGTTCCCAGTTCAAGTATGCGTGTGGCATGAGAAATAACTACCAATGATTCCAGAACTGCAAGTGAATGATCGTCGAGAACAGGAATACGATTCTTTTCAGCAAATAGTCGCATTTCCTGCGTGAGCATATCACGCTCAGGCAGAAACGATTGCATATATTCTCTTTGTTCCGGAAAAAATATTTCCGTCATTTGTTACTCCATGTCTCGTTAATTTGCAGGCAATTCAATATTCGGTTTCCCTGTTTCCTTATCAAGTTTATTATAATCCAATTCTGAGCCAAACATACTATGCGGTATAAGGAAAATGATCAACATTACTACTGCGGCTGTCACAGTCCAAAACCGAATATTCTTACCTGAATAAACAGCATAACCTGCAACTAACCAAATAACTAAGGCAAGAAGCACTTTATTATCGGTTAAATCGGTACCAAAAGGAAATCCTGTCCAGTAGGCATCAAATGCATATTTCTGAACAATAGGCCCAAGAATAAATCCACCTGCAATAAGCAGACCTATTGTCCAAATATAATATTTTTTTAATGCCGGTTTATCGGCAAACGCCTCGAATCCTGTTCTGGTAGAAAGCAGCATCGCAGCGAAAATAACAATTACATGTATAATAAGCACGGTGGTTGGTACTTCCCCCTTGAATCTAATAATAACAGGTTCCTGCATCAGCTGAATGTTTTTTCCTGAAGATGAAATCAATACATTGTACATAAGTTTTCCAGCCGCCGGCTGACCGGGAAGATTGGACAGAAGAGTATCAGAAATTCGGGAGAACGATACTTTTGTCCACTCGTCATTCGTTTTATATCTTTTCCAGTATAAGGTTGCTTTAATTGTTGTATCGGCAATTACAAGTGTTACCGGTTGATCTGTTGTACCGGAATGACTTCTGTGGAACCGGAACTTATACTCTCTTCCATTGATTTCTTTTTTAATATCCACCGGATAAGTAGGACCTGTAATTCTTTGATAATATGCCGAAGCAAGAGTAATTATGAATGACAAAATCCAGTAAATTATACTTTTCTTCATTGCTCGCTCTTTAGTTAAAACGGGAATTCCTCTTTGAAATTTGTTTGTTGAGGCAACTTTTCCTCTACTTTCTTTTCTGCAACCGAATGTACCTCATTGCCTTCAACATAAATTGCTTTGTACGGCTTCGTTGGACATGCAAACTCACATGCACCGCAACCAATGCAGAATTTGTTTTCAACTTCCGGAAGCATCAGTTTACCGTATGGAACCATATACACTGCTTTTGTCGGACAGTGTTCCGAGCATGCACCACAATCAGTCTTTTCAGTTTCAACTATACAGTTTTCTTTTATAAAATGTACTTTTCCGAGTTGCGTAAGTTTTTTCTCAGCAGGCAAAAGTTTCTGTAATGCTCCGGTTGGACACACCTCCGAGCACCGCACACATTCAAAATTACAAAATCCTTTTTCATTTGTCAGATGTGGCTGTAAAAACCCCAACACTCCATATTCCAAAACAGCAGGCTGAAGTACCCTTGTAGGACACTGTGCAACACACAAATTGCAAGCCGTACATTTTGCATTAAAATCCTCTCTGCTTTTTCCTCCCGGCGGTACAATAGGGTTTTTACGCTGAACAAAAACAGTACTGAATTTTTTTGGTATTATCTTCTGCTGAATAAATCCGGGTATTGAGAGTACAAAAAAAGATAAAACTCCCCGCCTGAGAAATGCCCTTCTGCCGCCATCTCCTTTTGCTTCAGCAATTTTATTTGTATTTACCCTGCTAAGAGCAATACTGCCTGTGGGACACACAAGAGTACAGTTAAAACATCCGATGCATCGTTCATAGTCAATGTGTTTTGCTTTCGTATCAATACAACCGGCTTTACACATTTTTCCACAAGCGCCGCAACTGTCACATGTAGTTACATCAATACGGAAACGATAAAGCGAAATTCTGCTTAACAATCCAAGCATTGCTCCCACAGGACACAGTTCATTACAATAGTCCCTGCCGTCTTTTCTGGTATATAAAACAATTTTCAGGAAAAGTATTATCGTAGTTATAAGCAGAGCGATGCCGGGTAATCGCCTGCTGTCTGTTATTATAACTCCGAGTTCACTTCTGCTGAAAATATACCCCACATTCTCACTGATAAAACTGTATGGAGCGCCGATGAAAACTAAAACTATTCTGCCAAAACTGCTAAACGGATCGAAGAGAATTAACACAGCAGTGGTACCAAGTATAAATCCCAAAAATCCTGCAAAAAGAATTGCATAGCGGATCTGATATCGGTCCTCTTTGAATGTAAATTTTCTTGGCAGTTTAAATTTATTAAATCCCCTGATGAGTAAATCCTGCATCGTTCCCAGCGGGCATAAAAAGGAACAATATACTCTCCCCACAGTTAGAGTAATAATTAGTAATGCAAACAAAAACACCGATATTACCGATAAACCGGTAAGAGTATGGAGAAGAGCGGGCAGAAACTGCGTAGCTGAAATATAGTTAACCCATTTTGCGGGAATAGTATTTTTAAAGTCGATAAACAGGAAAAGAATAAAGAAGAAAATAGTAACCGAAGAAACCACCCTTACTTTTTTCACTGTTTTGTACAGTGTCATTATAATATAATCCTGTTAATATTGAGATTTTGGAGATCAGTCCTGCCAAGTTTCATTTCAACTGCATGATTGAGATAAGCTATATCAGATGGCTCCATTCCAAATAACTTTGCCGATGCGGCATCAGCCGCCACAATGTCTGAGGATATTATCTGCGATTTCATCAATACAACATCATCCTTCGATACACCACGAGGTCCATTTCGTTTCATTACTCTGTAAGCATCTACTATAGTAAGATCGGGTTTACGAAAAGATGTGAAGTCGGCAATGCACTGGTGTAAATCATTACGATGCCAGTAACCCCTGTCCCAAACTATTCCCATCAGGTTTTTCATTCCGATTGTCAGCCTACCCGAACTATGATGTTTCAGAACCGGAACATTTATGAAAACATCTGAATCAAGAATAAGTTCATGAACTTTTTCTTTCTTCAACCGTTTACCGTTCTTAATATCAACTGACTGATAATAATTTTCACTATCTCCGGAAACAATTTGTCCCCCCGCTTCTTTCACCATGCGCTCAATACCACTGTTTGAGTAGCATTTTGTCCAGGTATCGCAGGTATGATCAAAAACATAAACCTTCTTTGCACCTGCCTCGATGCAGTGCTGAATTATTCTTTTCACCAGTACTGGATTAGTATTAGCGGCTCTCTCCGGATCAACATCCCATCCTATATTTGGTTTTACAACAACAGTCTGTCCTTTTGAAACAAATTTTTTCATTCCACCAAGCGATGCGATTGCTTTATCAAACATTTGATCCGGCTCACCGCCTTTAACAGCAACAAGGTCATAAGGGGTAACAGGTGTTTCAATAGCCGATTTTACCGCTGAAGTGATGATAGCAGTAGGAAACATTGCTGTACCAATAACTGCTTTAATTGTACCTGATAGAAATTCCGATCTTTTCATGGTTGGCACTCAAATTGATTAAACTTTAAAATGAACAAAATTAGTACCAAAAAACGGCTATATTTAGT
>CAYTLQ010000091.1:0-4146 GCA_964438715.1 uncultured Ignavibacteriaceae bacterium | reverse complement strand
TCTAAAAATAAAAAAAGGCTATCCGACACTCGGATAGCCTTTAGATAATCTTTAAAAGAGATTACTTTAAAAGCATCATCTTCTTGATTGATTTGAAATTAGCAGTTTCTAATTTATAGAAATAGAGTCCTGATGAGAATTTACTACCATCAAATTTAACCTCATACCTTCCGGCTTTCTGAACACCTGAAAGCAATGTAGCAACTTTTTCACCAAGAACATTCATTATTTCTACAGATACGAATTCATCCTGAGGAATACTAAATTTAATAACCGTTTCAGGATTGAATGGATTCGGATAGTTCTGCTCAAGGGCATAAACTGCCGGAGCCGAAAGATCAACATTAATTTCATTAGAATATGTTGATGTACCGTCAAAATCAACTTGTTTTAGCCTGTAAGTATAAACTCCGGATGAAAGATTTCTGTCGATAAATTGATACTGTGTCGGAATTAGTGTAGTACCCATTCCGTTAACAAAACCAACAGAAGTATATTCGCCACCGGCAGTTTTTCTCTCAATACTGAATCCTGAATTATTTGTTTCAGTTGCAGTTTCCCAATTCAGAACAACTTCATTAAGATTTACAGTAGCGTTAAAGGAAGTAAACTCAACAGGTATTTGACCCGAACTTCCCATTAGTAAACTAAAAGCATTTTCAATGAGTTTTGTCGCATAAGCTGTATTGGTCAAATGTCCGACAGAGAATGTGAAGAACAAATTACGGATATTATCCGGATCATTTGTCGGTGAATAAGCAATTATTCCTGCAGTGTCTAAGTATGTAGGATACCAGCCTGCAAGTTTGAAAACGCCTACTTCACCGGGGATTGTTCTCATAGCGTCACGATAGCCAATACCTGTTCCTGTTATAGCGGCTGAATCTGCTAAGAAATGCGGTGAGTTCCATAATTGATGATTTGTCATTCTTTTTCTCAGAACACCGGAGGATACATCACTAACCCAGGTGCTATCGTGTAAAATATTTCGGCGGAAATTCGGGTCTTTATCGGTTGTAGTGCCTGACTTGCGATATGTATAACCAATCTCACCACCCTCAACAAATGTTTTTCCACCGCCAAGTGTATAATTTACGAGTGCCGTTCTTTTACCAAGATTATCAATTATTGTCGTTCCGGTCTTTATTCCGGTAGAAATAGCAATTACATCATAATTAAAGAAAGTTGTAGTATCAACAGCCGCCCATTGTACTGTGTCAACAACATAACCTGCTTGTGATAAGGTCGTTGCTATCAAAGTACCGGATATACCAAGTGGTGAGTTAGATTCGCGTTGACCTTCTTTTTCATTTGATATTCTATCCTCCACTGTTACATCGTCATTAATAACAAGTACAACACCAAGCGTATTGATGATTGCGAATTTATTGTATCCGCTGGCAGGATTATTAGTAGTGTTGTACGATGTTGATATGTCAATTGCCTCTATCCGATAACGGATAGTATCGCCGATTACAATCTGTGATGTATCAATGTTAAAGGAACCTGAATAAGTTCCTCCATTAACGCCACTTAAATTAAATGAGCCTGTCGGACCATTATTTATTTGCCAGAAAACTTTAGCGGAACGAATACCAAGATTATCGCTGATGGTAGCTTTAACAACGGCCGGCCAGCGAATTTTTGCCTGGTTTCTTAACATGTTGTGAGTAATGACAGGAGCATCAGTATCCGGGACAAATACAAATGTATTATACTCACTGGCTGAGGGATGATAACCCCAGTTACCTTGATTTGAAGCATCCTTAGCTAAAATACGATAATACATTGTATCACCGAGAGCAATAAGTGATGTATCGATATTAAATGTCCCTGAATAGCCAGTCTCCGGACTTCCGGAGAGAAGGAAACTCATCATTTGGCCGTTGCTTCTAACTTTATAGACAACCTTTACGGTATCTACGCCTATATTATCAGAAACTTGTGCAGTTACATTAACAGGCCAGGTCTCACGATACTGATTACCGATTGCAGTATGTGTTATTACAGGAGGAATTAAATCGGTATTAGCAACAAAGGAATTGACAACTGTGGGTGCTCCTGCGGGAGATGTACTTACTCCTCCTGTTGTATCCTCTGCAGATATATAATACTGATAAGTAGCAGGAAGACCATTACCGGGAATGTTAGCTACAAAACTATCAGCCGAAACAGGTGTCATTAAAATAGAATCCGTAATAGCTTCTACTCCGGTTCTACCGTAATAAACTTTAACTGTTGAAAGTTTCAGCGGCAGGGCGGAAAGAATCTTTGCCCCAACAGTGTAAGGTCCATTAAGATTTTCTGTATTTGGGAGAGGCTGATGAATTATATTTGGTCCAAATGTCACTTTTGCGATCCATGCCTGGTAATTTCCGGTTCTGTTATCAGCCCAATAACCATAAACTGTATTATTCATAGCAGCAACGCCGATGTAATCTCCCTGATATCCGCCGGCTAATCCTGAAATGGCTACAGGTTTAAACTTACTGTCATGAATATTAATATTTTCGAATGTCATTCCACCATCAATCGAACGAGCTAAAGTAACTTTAGCAGAATCGTTTGCTGTTGCCCGGCTGTCGTAAAAAATAACATATAAATGCCCTGTTGCCTGATCGACAGTAGCCCAGCTATAGTATTGATCTTTACCATTATTAAGTGGATCGTCATTAACTCGAACTGGAGCCGACCATGTAGCTCCACCATCACTGGAATGGATACAAACGATATCAGGATCTGAACCGGCCGGGGCAACACCTTTTTGAGGCCAGGTTACATATATCCAACCATTTCTTGCTCCGCCTGAACGGTCAACTGCCATCACCGGAAATGAACTCACACGGATATTGGCCTTACTTGTGAGATTACCTCTGATTCCAAAATTTGGTGCTGTATAAATCTTTTTTGGTGTTCCCCAGGTAACACCACCATTAGTTGAAACATTATAGGCAATTGCATCTTCACCATAAGAACCGGATGCCCATTGATCATAAACTGCCCATGTTGCATAAACTTCACCGTTTGGACCGGTAGCAAGGTTAACACCCTGATTATGACTTCCGGCATTTATTGCCGCACTTATATTTGCTGAAGCGCTCCAGGTTGCACCATTATCGGTTGAATAACGCACCTCTATATTATTATTATTCGGACTGCTGGAAACAAATGCAGTCCATGCCGCATAAACTCTGTTTTCGTAAGGACTTCCTGGTTTTTTATCAACGGTTAGGTGGTTTTTATCAAGAAGGTCAGAAGTGGAAGGAGGTTTCGGAGCTACAACATATCTTTGCCAGGTCGAACCAAAGTTTGTTGATACGCCAACTCCTTGTCCGCCATCGTTAGCACCACCATCAATAAAGCCCATGTAAAAGTTTCCGTTAGTTCCAATGGCAGCCGCAGGATCGCCGCTATTAGTACCAAAAGGTGGATTATCAAAACCCGTCCAGTTCGTTCCCCCATTAGTTGTCCAGTAAACACCGGTACCATAAATACCTGCTACAGGCCAGGGAGTAGCATTAGAACCGGTAAAAATTACATTCATGTTGAGTGGGTGGATATCAATACTTAATTCCGATTGAGTAGTATTAGTTGTCGGGAGTGGACGATAGTTTGGATAAACCACCGCCTCAATTCCTTTAAAACTATACTTACGAGGTTGAACATTTTCCGGAACATAGTCATTTCGTACATTCACATTTTGAAATGCAGATAAATTATCCAAAGCAACTTTCGACCAGGCTTTGGGTTCTTCCTGAGCCTGTGTAAGCGAGAAATACGGGTACATTGATACCACGAAAAGAAAAACAAGTAATCTGTTTTTCATTTATCCTCCGATTGGTTTAAGAAATAAATAGGTAACTCTAATGTGGGATATGTGAACAAGATAAGATATTCTTTATGGCGAAAACATTAATTTATTGTGATTTAAGAAGAAATTATTATCAAATATAACAATTAAATTAATAAATCAAATCTTTGTTTAACAATTTTTTTCTTGCTGTGATTTAGATTTTTCCTTTTAAGTTTGAACAAAAATTTTGAGGACTTTCCATTAGCTTCGACGATAATTTTCTTTGGACGGTTATTTTATACTTATTCTTATTATTTGCTGTTTTTCAATTACTTCTCCGTACAATATTTCAT
>CAYTLQ010000090.1:0-16142 GCA_964438715.1 uncultured Ignavibacteriaceae bacterium | reverse complement strand
CCGCAGATGAGGTAATACGATACACTGAAATACTTGCCCGAAATAACCACATTGAAAAAAGATAAAAAATAATAAAGCGATATGGTTTGCAATATCCGCGAGAACAACGTTTATGGAGCAGGTATGGATATTTTAAAATGTGGCTTGGGAAGAGAAAAATTGCAATAGCCGCTTTTAAAGAAGCGCTGAAATTACGCCCGTATTTTAAGGAGGCAATGGATGGTCTTGAGCAGGCAGAAGGAAGACCTTATATATACACATATAATGATACCACTGTGGACTATAAAAAAGCAGGCAAAGAAAATTCAGTCCCGGAATATATAATTGATAAATACTACAGGATTCTAAAGTCCAATCCATCTGACAATGACACACGATTTGCTTTAGTTGATGAACTCATTAAAGTTAATCGTATTGAAGAGGCTTATGAACAACTCCAATATCTCTCAAACGAATTTAACGGTACTGAAAAATTTACTGTACTTTGGGACAGTGTAACGACAATTCGTGACAGGATAATTGCTGAGAAGGTAACTGAATATCAAACGAAATTTGAAGCAAATAACAAAGACAGGGAAGCGGCGATTAAATTAAGCGAATATTATGCAAAGCAATTAAACTATGATGGTGCAATTGAGGTTCTTCGAAAATATCTTGATAATTTCAATACAACTGAAGAACATCCGGTACGGTTACTTTTAGCGAGATACTCTGCATGGAACTATCAATTCGAATCGGCGATAGAGCAAATGAATTATCTGCTCGCCAAAGAACCCAATAATCTTGAATATCAGCTTTTCCGGGCTCAGATTGCTGTCTGGACAACAACGGAACCTGAGCTTGCTCATCAATATCTGGATAATGTTCTTGCGGATAATCCAAAAAATTTAAGCGCTTTAGTTGCAAAGGCGACACTGTTTATTCGGGAGAGAAATTTTGAGTCAGCAAAAACTCTCATGCAACGAGCGGAAGAAATTGCTCCGGGTAGTAAAGAGTTGGAATCAGTACAAAATTTTTATGATGTAAGTATGGCCCTTGAAGAGGATCGAAAAATTTTCGAAATATTGCTTTCTGCAAGAGAGATTGCGGCATCCGGTGATTGCGAAGGTTCTGTACTAAAATATGACGAATATTTTTCGAAGATTCGCTCTCCGAGTAAAATAGAACTTATGGAGTACGCTGATATCAATTCATGCGCAAAAAATTTTACAAAAGCGCTTGAAATTTATAATCAGCTACTTGCGGAGGAGTATGATTATGATGTTGCGTTGTATAAGGCAAAGGCAACATTATGGAGCGGAGATTCTCTATCGGCGCTTGAACAATTTATCAAACTTCGTGAAGAGGATTCTACAAACTTTGATGCAAAATTGTATCTCGCCGAAACCTATGAAAAACTTAAAGAATATGATAAAGCAAGAGAGCTTTATGATAATTTATTGGCAACAACGACAGATTCAGTAAAACTCGATGTAGTTAATAAGAGAATAGGGTGGTTGCCGGTAAGTTCTGCTGAAAGTATTTTCGCCAATTTCCCTATCTATACTCGTATTTCGCCGGCATTAAACTACTACAGCGATAATCAGAACCTTACCTACATGAATAATGGTGGTGTTATTGAAATGGGGCTCACTTCCTGGGTTGCTGTTGGTGTAGGTTTTGGCAGGGTATTTCTCAAATCAACCGGAACCACATCTGTTAATACATATTTTACTACTTTCAAATGGAATATATTTTTATATCCCACCGAAAACATCTACTTGAAATTTGGGCAAGGTAATCTTTCTTATCAGGGATATAATCGTCGGAATGTAACAGAAGCCGCTATTCGTTACCAGAAAGCGAAAAAATTCTCTCTTATGCTGCTTTATGAAAAAACAGATGCTGCCCTATTATTATATTCTGTCCCTCTTGTTTATAATCGTATCGAAGCTGATTTTTACAAGTTTGTAGGTGAGTATTCACTCAGTTCCCTTGTGAAATTAAGTGGACATTATTCCTACATTCAATTAAGTGACGGTAATGAAGGTAATGATATTATGTTCAGGTTTGGAAGAAAATTTCAGGCAGATATTACCGGCGGATACGAATATCTCTATACCAACTACGCACGCATCTCCAGGAATTATTACTCTCCACAGGATTTTGCGGCTCATTCTCTTTGGGTTGAATATGAAACCCCTTATGAAGAAAATCTTGAAATTACCCTCGGGGGAAAACTTGGATACATTCCTGTAAGTGATTTTATTGTAAGGGAAGTTTCTATTGCCGCTGTTTATAAGCCAACGGAAACTTTATTCCTTTCAGGTCGTGCCGGTATAGGTGGTACGACACGCGAGGATACAAGTTACAACTATTTTTCAGCTTATGTATCGGTATTTTGGAGTATTTTTTAAGTCGGTACTTCTTCTTACTTAAAAGTTAATTCTCATTTTTTTATATTGTCGTTAAAATTAACATTTTTCTCAACTCAATTTAATTAATAAAACAGCATTATTTAATTATTCAAATATGAACAACATGTTAGGACGGATTGCTATAGCACAGGCGATAAATATTACGCTAATTGTTAGTCTTTTTACATATTTTACCCTCGACAGAGGAAATCTGATAGAACAAAATCAATCAGTTAAATCTGAAGGAGTTCATTATTTACAATCGAGCCTTGCCGGTGAATTAGGTGTGTCGGTAAATGATAATTTACCACTTTATGGATATTATGTGCCTGCACAGGGAAAACCTGTTCCTGTAGCCGGCAATACTTCACAATTAAGCTCGTTTCTCACCGCACTGAAAAATGCTAAGCAAAAGAAAATGCGCATTGCACATTGGGGAGATTCGATTATACTTGGCGATATAATTACTGAAAATATCAGAGAGAGCCTTCAAAAACAGTTCGGCGGTAATGGTGCAGGATTTATTTCAATAAATTGTGATGATTATGGTATGAGAAATTCTACCGTTATGTCATTTTCATCTGATTGGACAGAAGCCTCGCTCTTTAAGAGGAACCCAAACAAACTTCCATTAGGAATTAACGGTGCAGTTTATCAGCCCTCAAATGGTAGTTGGGCAAAGTATGAAATTGGGAAAGTTTCAAGGACACTGAAAAATTTTTCCACAGTAAGGTTATTCTACGCAAACGGAACACCAGGTGGTACTGTTCAGTTTCAGTTTAATAATGGTTCCCCTCAGACAGTTAAACTCGAGAGCGGTTCAGCTCTAAAAGAAATAGTCGTAAACTCTCCAAATAACACAACTTCAGTTAAGCTAACCTTTTACAATTGTAACAGTACATATTTCTATGGGGTTAGTCTTGAGAATGGAAATGGCGTTTATGTTGACAACCTTCCTATCAGGGGTAATTCCGGAGTCTCATTAGGTGATTTGCCAATCGGTCTTTTAAAGGAATTTCAATCATTATTGAATTATCAATTATTAATAATTCATTTTGGTGTTAATGTGCTTTCTCCGGAGCATAAAAATTACTTATGGTATGAAACCAAAATGGAAAAAACTATCAGTCACCTTAAATCAGCATTTCCCGGTGTTAGTATTCTTTTAGTCAGTGTAAGTGATAAAGCAGTAAAAAAAGGCAGTAGATTTGTTACCGACCCAATGCTCTCAAGTCTTCTGAAATCTCAGCAGGTTATCGCAGAAAAGAATAATATAGCTTTTTGGAATATGTTTGAGGCAATGGGAGGGGAGAACAGTGTAGTTGAGTGGGTAGAAGCACGAAATCCATTAGCTTACAAGGATTATTGTCATCTTACACCCGATGGTGGAAAAGTTATTGGTGAATTGTTAGTCGAATCACTATTGAAAGCGAAATAATTTTTCAGTAATTTAGTGTATCATAATGGGGCACAATAGAAGTTCTTAATCTCAATATAGAACATTATTTTTTACAGTACTGCTGAAAATCTCTTAAAATTAGATGATTAATATGGCATTGTTTTTGCTTCGTTAAAGATAAACTTAAACTATAATACGCTAAACCATTGAAATTAAATGAGAGCACAGCAGAAAATACGGCAGACCTCGATAACTGTAAAAAATACACAGGCATCTGAGGCGGCAAAAACGGATAAAAAAGCCCTCATCATTCGCCGGATGTGGACTTCGGGTATTGTTTCTTTGCTGATGATTATCATCATTATTCAGACCCTACCGTTAACTGTTCTTTCTGTTAGTGCGCTTATCGAATATGCAACTCTGGTTTCCCTTTTTGTTTTTCTCACCGTTCTGTTATTCAGGTATTTTGTCGTTCTTATAACTGCATATTTGTATTTAACAAAATACACCTTCAATTCGGTTGAGGGGTTTTATCCATTTGTTTCAATAATTGTCCCGGTGTACAATGAGGGGAAAGTGGTTAAGGACTCCATCCTTTCACTGTTACGCCTCGATTATTCCAATTACGAAATTATCATCGTGAACGATGGTTCAACCGATGATACAGCAGAAGTTGCTAAAACTTTGGTTGGATATCAAAAAGGACGGTACAGTGATGTTAAAGTATCACTTATTAATAAACCGAATGGTGGAAAAGCCCGCGCATTGAATGCCGGAATCAGTTATTCAAGAGCTGAAATTGTACTTTGCATGGATGGTGATTCACAATTATCTGAAGATAGTGTTCGTTCAGCTGTCCGTCACTTTGCTGACCCTGATATTGGTGCAGTTGCCGGTAATGTAAAAGTATTGAATCGTAGAAAATTATTTACCGACCTTCAGGCCCTTGAGTATATCGAAGGTCTTAATATGGCTCGGGCAGCGCAGAGTTTCTTTAAATTAGTGAATATTATTCCCGGACCCATCGGACTGTTCAGAAAAAAAGCTATTGAAGATGCAGGTTATTACTCAAGTGATACCTTCGCTGAGGATGCAGATCTCACTCTTAAAATTCTTGCCCATAGCTGGAAAATTTACTATGAACCAAGAGCTATTTCCTACACGGAAGCTCCGGAAAAATTACAGCAATTATTGAAGCAACGCTATCGCTGGACGAGAGGAATACTTCAGGCGATAAGAAAACACAGAGGATTATTAGTAAACCCAACTATTAATTTTGGCGATTCAATGGTACTTTGGTCAATGTTTTATGAAGCTTTGATCTGGCCTGCAATGAATATTATTTCGAATCTCTTTTTCATATTCGTAGCATTGGTTTATGGATTTTCAAGCCTGATTTTCTTCTGGTGGGCAGGACTTGCGTTATTGGATCTCACATCCGCAATTTACTGTGTTGCAGTAGAAAAAGAGGAATTTCGGCTTGTGCCTTATGCACTTGTGTATAGAATGTTTTTTATTTTAACGATTGATATTTGTAAAGCAATGTCCACAATAGAAGAGTTTCTCGGGTTTGATATGACCTGGGGAAAACTCGAACGCATTGGCTCAGGTTCGTAAAAATTTTAATGAAGAAAGAAGGCAAATGGAACTAATACCAATTCTGGCAACAATCATTTTAATGGCTACAATAAGTACATTTTTTCTTGCTATAGGAGCGTATGTACTCTATAAAATTCGTGAAAGAAAAGGAGTTAAAAAGGAAGTTACTCAGCCACAAACTATACAGGCGGAACTTGTTACTCCTGAAGTGGTAACCGAACAGGTTGTTCAACAGGAACCAGCACGAATTGCTGCACCGGTAGTTTTTGAGCGCCCAAAAGCTCCTTCGTATAAACCTCAAATGGAACCAATATTTGTTCAGAGGAAAACACCGGTACCGGTGACTCCACCACAGCAGGTACGAGCTATGCAACAACCGGCAGTACAGCAAAAACAAGAAGCCGCTCGCCCGGGTCCCGCACCGGTACAAGGTCAGCCGGCAGAACAGAAGTTTATGAAATTTACTTCTGAAGGGTATGTTTCTACAAAAGAAGAGAAAAAACAAGGTAATGTAAAATGGAGGTAATTAAGAATAAAGGAATTGGAATCAATTCCTTATTACTTATTATTTCCGGGGTGGTGATAATTTTCGGTTCAGTACTTATTTATGTCTATGTACTGAAGGGTGTTTTCGGTACTTTCGAATTTAATTCAGATCTTGGCTCCTTGCCATTCGCCTCTGCCTTTACTGATGATACACAGATTAATGTCGGAATACTCAATTCCAAATACACAGAAAATATGCTTCCGGAAGGAAGTACCTGGTTAGCAGATAATCTCATTACATGGAAGCGTACTCTTGCTCAATACAATATTAATGTAACTGTTTTACAAGATAGTGATATTGAAAGAGGCAGGCATTACAATCTGAAGTTGCTTATTTTACCGGGCTCAAAGTCACTTAGCGACGAAGAGGTAACTGCAATAAAAACATACATTGATAAAGGCGGCTCAGTATTAGCAACGAGTGGAACGGCAAGTTTTTCCGCTGACGGTAAATGGCGAGGTTGGGAATTTTTTTCTGAAGTGTTTGGGATGCGATTCTACAGAGAAATTCCGAAAGAAGAAGTTACAAGAATAATGCACCTAAGGGGAGGCTATCCTATAACGGCAAATATTCCAACCGGTTTCCCTATGAAAATTGCTACATGGGATTTACCGATAGCAATGCAGGTTCTTGAACCAAGAACTACTCAGGTAAGCTACTGGTTTAATCGCAAGCTTGATCTTGGATTAGTAAAAGAAGAATTAAGAAGAACCTCCGGAATTTCTTATGGAACTTATGGTAAAGGTAGATTCGTTTGGATGGGTTTTGAAATAAATGCTGTTGTTGGAAGACAGGAAGATTTTGTATTCTTTGACAGATTATTGCGAAATAGTATTAATTGGCTTCTCTACAGACCAATAGCAAATGTGAAAGACTGGCCGGGTGATTATCGATCTGCCGCTATAATCGTCCCGGTTATCGAAGACTCGCCAAATAATATTCTCAATTTGTTGCCAATACTTTCATCAACAAAGACAAAAGCGGCATTTTTCATTGATCCGGTTATTGCAGAAGCAAATCCTGAACTAACCAGAAACATTGCAAAATTTGGTGAAATTGGCGCGGTTGTGGATATTGGTTTTCTTGCTTCTGTGAATGATACAATCAATAAATTAAATGATGGTCAGACACAATATGAAAAATTCAAATCTGCAAAAGATAAACTGAAAGCCATAACCGGAGAAGAAATAAAAGGTATTTACCCGATGTATGGTCTTTATGATGACAACAGTATGATTGCATTGGGTAAAAGTGGTTATCAGTATATTTTCTCGGATTCCCTAACCGACAGATCAATTCCGAAGGTAATCATTAAAGATAAGACATCAATGATTACTATTACGAAAACAGCTCGGGACGATTATGAAGTAATAAGAGATCTAGGACTTACAGACCCTGAATTTCAAATGTACACTTATGAGGAAGATATCGAGCGCATTGAATTTGAGGGTGGTTTGTATGTATTCAAATTACATACTGCGTTTCAGTGTGCTCCGGAGAATGTGATGGTGGTGAAAAGTGTAATTGATACTCTGAAAAGTAAAAAAGTGTGGTTAACTACTCCCGGAGAGTTGCATAACTGGTGGTCAAAACGCAATAAGATTGAGATGCGTGTTGAGTCGAGAAGTGAGTCAAGAATTGCGGTTACACTTTCGAATTCTGGCAAAGAAACACTTGAAACTTTTAAGGTAAGTGTTGATTTACAGAAAAAAATAAAAAACCTCATTCTATCCAGCGAGATTATAGGTACAGAGATTCCTAAGTATAATTATAATCCTTCGACGAGCATATTAGAGATGACAATCGACAAAATGTCTCCGGGAGATACAAGAATTTATTATCTCGATTTTGATTCGATTGAATGATTGAAATAATTCAAAACTCTGAATAATATGAGAACAGATTTTCAACTACATCAGGAATCAATCGGATTTAGAATTTTACCTCTTTTATCAGCTCTAATGATAAGCTTTTTTTCCTGGGGTTGTGCCGATAGTGTAACCGGAACAGATAAACTGCCTCCGATAATACAGTTGTTTTCACCGGTTAGTAATGATACTTTGGTTGTTGGTACATATACGGTACAATATGGTGTTAGTGATGATCAGGGTATTTCATATATTGATTTGCGGGTTTTTACATCTGATACCGACAGTACTTACCGATTCTTCGTACAGGACGGACAAAATCCTGAAATTATACTTCAGGTACATGCAAGCTATGTGGGTAAAACTTTATCATTTAATTTAACTGCATACGACCAAAGCAAAAATTCAACGACGAGTGAGACCAAATCGAATATTCGTGTGGTATTTACAAAAACTCCTCCATATACTCCTTATGATGTTCAGGTGAAAAAGCTGAACGCGACAACTATTAATATTTCATGGCGCGATTCCTCACAATATGAAAAAGGATATGAAATCTGGAGGAAAACAGGCTCTTCCGGTACTTTTGTAAAGCATAAAGTTATGCCTGCAAATACATTTAACACGAATGATTCGAATCTCGATCCGAATCAGGTATATTATTACAAGATTCGTTCATATAATGATTTTGGCTTTTCTGCATTTTCAAATGAGATAAATTCAACCGGCAGTGGTAGTAGCGGAAATCTTCCTGCGCCTACAAATTTAACAGCAACTGTTCTCGGTACTGTTCGCGTCCGTCTAAACTGGAAAGATAATTCCACTAATGAAAATTATTTTCAGATTGAGCGACGCCGTGAATGGACAGAATTTGAAATCATTGGGCTGGTTGCATCAAATGTCGTTACTTTTTTGGATTCTGCCAATGGTTTAGCGGCTAATCAGGAATATATTTACCGTGTAAAGTCGTTTTCCGATTCTGATTCTGCATGGTCATCGGAAATTACAGTTACCACATACGGATACGATTTAAACAGACCTACAAACCTTACAGCCTCAATTGATGCACAAGGCAAAGTTGTTCTTACCTGGAGCGATAATTCAAATTACGAAACCCAGACAAGGATTGAAAGAAAACTTTCTTCCGATTTTGATTTTACACTAATTGGTACAGTCGGCACCGATATTAAAACATACCGCGATTCAACTGTTACCAGTGGTTTATCTTACTCATACAGAATAAGAACTACTGATGGAACGATCTTTTCTGAATATTCTGAGGTAGTTACTATCTCTGTACCCGCACCGGATAAAGCTCTTTTGATGAACCGAAATGTGAAAACTAAAATAGGCAAATAGAAATTCAGACCAGAGGTAATCGTGGAAACTATTGAAAATACTCATATTGAATCGGGGAAAAAAATCGGTGAAATTCTTAGAGTGCCATTTCTTATTTGTGATCAGAAAGCAGATATTCTTTATGCCAATGCCGGTGCAAATGATTTATTTAAAGTTAATTTGAATCAGCGTAACCTGTTTGAACTAATAAATACTGCAGATCACCAGCGAATTAATCAATTATTTAGTGATGCGGAAAGAAGTCAGAGAGCATTAAAGGAACTGATGACAATAAGAACGACTTCAGGTCAGGTTCTTAAAAGTGAGTTTCAGATCAGCGCTATTCAGCAGGAGTATGGTTCTCATTTGTTCATGCTTGTAATTGATCAGGATTTTTTTCAAACCAGTGAACAAGCGAGCGTCAGACTTTCGTTACCTGGTGAAGAGTTAGAAAAAATTGTTCATAACAAGCGAATCTTGGAAATTATTGAAGAGATTCGCTCATCGTTTCCGTTCACCTTCCTTGGTAAAAATAAAATTCAACAGGAAATTAATAAGATAGAGGAATTGTTCTGGTTAAAAGATTCATCCGATGCTTATGTAATTGTAAATGATAAATTTGCAAAGTCGCTCGGTTTTCGGACGAATCAACTTGAAGGTAAACTTGAAAGAAATTTCTTACCTATTTATTATCTGGAATTTTACAGAACCATAGAAAACTATATTAAGGAAACTCTCAATTGTATGGTAATTGAAGGAATTCCGTTGAGAGGTTTTGCCGCTATGAGGGATTTTCAGACTATTGAAATACCATTAATTGATGCTGAGAATAATATCCTTGCGATAATTGGAATTTCCCAGAAAAAGAAATCCACATACGATGATCAGGCTTTCTCTTCCTTGAAAAATGAGGAGATAAGCTTTCAGAAATTTCCTATAATTGCCGCCCGATTTAACTCAGAAAATAAACTTGAAGATTTGACTCCAATGTTCCGAAAATTTTTCCCGGAAATTACAATAGGGGAAGTAAGTTTATCGGAGTTGTTTCTTGGTGATAACAGGCACAAAGTGGAGAGGTTTTTAAGTTCGGAGAAAGAGCAGTATCATATCGAGGCAAAATTGGCTTTTTCAAAAACAGAAAGTTCAGTATATTCCTGCGATTTACGAAAAATTCTTAGTCGTGATGGTGAATCTGTAAAGTACTACCTCTTCATCGAAAAAGAATTTAATTTCGACAATTTAGAGGATTTATTAAAGAAAAAAGGCAGAATGTTCGATATACTTATTCAAAACAATCCGGATCCTATTTTCATTTATGATGCGGAAAATCTGCGTTTTCTCGAAGTGAACAATGCTGCACTCCAATTGTACGGTTATCGAAGAGAAGAATTTTTACAAATGGATTTAACCGATTTGTACTCGCCTGAAGACATTCAGACTCTTCTCGAAAATAATCAGGCTGATGATAAAATAACAAAGTTGGTGGGACCCTATAAGCATAAAAAGCATGACGGCTCTGCTGTTCTCGTGGAGATTTATAAAACTCTTTTCATGTATGAAAATAAACCAGCTCATTTCAATGTCGTAAAAGATATTACAGTTGAACTGGAAAAAAGAAAAGAGTTAAAATTATTACGGTCAACAATTGAGCATACATCAGATCTCTTGTTTACAACCGATATTAATGGTTTTATAAAAGAAACTAATTCTGCAGTATTACAATACTTGAATGTGACAAAGCAGGAGATAAAAGATTCCTCAATAATTTCATTATTTACCGACGATTTACGAGGGGAAATTAATCTTAAAATTTTTTATAATCAGTCTAAAGAGGTAATCACTACCGGTGGTAAAATTAAAAATCCAAATGGCGATTATGATGA
Source organism: uncultured Ignavibacteriaceae bacterium (assembly GCA_964438715.1). Taxonomy (GTDB): domain Bacteria; phylum Bacteroidota; class Ignavibacteria; order Ignavibacteriales; family Ignavibacteriaceae; genus CAYTLQ01. The sequence goes on along the minus strand of CAYTLQ010000090.1, from coordinate 5,112 downwards.
TGTCAGTATAAAAGCTATTCCGGTTGTTGACCATACTGAAGATATTACTGCTTATCAAATTCTGATTACAGTGCATCCTAAATCCCGTGAAGTCATTAAGGAAGTAGTGAAAGAAGTCGTTGTAGAAAAGGAAGTTTTTGTTGAAAAACCGGATAAAGGTGAAACTATCACAAAGCCTGGGGAAAGTGTATCTCTCGATGGGGCACAGATTTCAGGAATTTTTCATGAGATTCTAACACCAATCAATGTCATACTGGGTTTTGTTCAGGAACTTAAAGATGGAATCAAGTCACCAACTGAAGAACAGAAAGAGGCGCTTGAGTACATTGACCAGAACAGGGAAAATCTGCTTGAGATAATGAATTCAATCTCAGAATACGCTGTAATACAAGGTGAACTTAAAGAACTTGTTCCCGATGAAATAAGAGTAGCAGATATCATTGACACCTTTATTAAAGAAGAGTCTGAGTATTTTCAAAGAATTAATCGGACATTAGTAGCAGGAAAAATTTCCGGTAGCCTAACTGTTTATAGCGATAAAAAGAAATTAACTTCATTCTTAGGTATATTTCTGAAGGTTGTCGCACATATAACAAGGGAAGAAAAAGTATATATTTCGACTGCTCAGGTAGATGATTTTAATTATTTAATTTCAGTGAAAGATGGGTCAGTTAAAATTTCTGATCATCTGCTGGAAACATTCCTGGATGTATTCAATACGAAAGGCTCAATTAATCCAAAAACATTTCATATATCCAAATATAGTATAAAGTCTCTCAAGAGTCTTTTAGAAGCATTACGGGGAACTATTGAAATTGTTCAACGCTCGGGGAAACCTGCAGAGCTGGGATTTATATTACCATTAAATTTATTTGAGGAGCGATCATCAGCCGATGTTGCTATCCCTCAAACAGACGAGTTCACAAATTCTTCCTCAGAAATATCAGAGAATGAATATGCTCAGGTTGAGCCGTATTCATCATTTAAGCAAACTTCTGAGTTTACTTTTACCGAAGAACCGCAATTTGAAGAGGACGAATTTACTCCTGCAAAATCCCAATTTGATTTTACGACAAATTTTGTAGATAAGGAGAGTTTCGATTCTGTTAATTCCGAACCTGAAATAGAGGATATTCCAAAATTTGAGTATAAGAAACCTTCAGTTAATGAGTCTCGAAAACTTAAACCGATACCTGAAGAAACTCCGTTAAATAAAGAGTTTCGTTCTATGCCGGTTGTTTCTAAACAACAATTTCCTCAGCAGGAGCAACCTAAAACCAAGAAGTCAACTACATCATTTACATCAACCCCGGTAGTTCAGCCTCAGATGACAAAAGTTGCACCAGCAGTTGAGAAACAGAAGCTGGCAACTTCAATTAAGACACCTGAGCCTGTATTCACTCCACCTCCTCAGAAAAAAGTTCTTGAGCTGGCAAATTATAATTGTCTCTATATTGAAGATCAGGTTGATTCGCAGATTTTATTTAACGTTCAGATGAAGGAACTACGCGAGATTAAATTCGCCGTTAGTTTTGAAGAGGCACTTCCTTTATTAACAGGACAAGTATTCGATTTTATCGTGATGGATATAAATCTGCAAGGTGAGTACAACGGTCTTGATGCTTTAAAAATGATACGACAGATGCCCGGATTACAGCATATACCGGTGATTGCTGTAACTGCGTATGTTTTACCCGGTGATCGGGAAAAATTCATTGCCGCCGGTTTTAACGATTTCATATCTAAACCTATTTTCCGGGAAAAGATGATTGATTCTCTCGAAAAAATTATGCTCCTTTCCTGATGAACCGCTACATCTTAAGCGATTTGTTTATTTAATGATGTTTTAATATTTTACCATACTTATGTATGGTAAAATATGATTGATCTTTCTCCGTCACAAAATAAAATTCTCCGGTATCTTGAGCAATGTTCTCAAAAAGGTAGCAATATGCCTACTTTGGCAGAAATTGCCAGTCATTTTGGTCTATCTAATCGGTCAACTATCAGACAGCATCTGCAGGCGCTGGAAAAAAAGGGATTTATCAAAAGAGTTAAAAATAGCCCTCGTGGGATAACACTTCTTCGAAATAAAAAATCCACATTAAAGAAACCTATTATCGGCCAGGTAGCCGCAGGAAATCCGCTGGTAATTTATAACGATCAATTGGAGTTGATAGAATTACCTGCTTTAAAGAAGTTACCGGAATCATCATTTTTGTTAAAAGTTAAGGGGAATAGTCTTAAAGATTCATATATCTGTGATGGTGATGTAATAATGGTGCAACCAAACCCGCCGGAGATAAGGGACGGCAATGTAATAGTTGCTATAATAAATGATGAAGCAGTTGTGAAAAAATATTACAAACGGAAAAATAGTATTGAACTCCATTCAGAAAATCCTGCATTTCCTCCGCTAAAGATTCCCGAAGATGAATTGCGGGCTGTTGGGCTTGTGATTGGAGTTTATCGAACGATGCTTTAAATTAGAGCTGAGGATTTTTTTTACTAAAAAGTTTTAGGAATAAGGGAAATGGCAAAGTTTTTTATTGGGACTGCCGGATGGACATATCAGGACTGGATAGGAAAATTTTATCCCGAACCCCAATCGCCAAATTTTGACTGGCTCAGATATTATTCAGAACTTTTTAATGTTATTGAGGTTAATGCAACCTATTACACATTTATTCACCCAAAAGTAGTTGAGGGCTGGGTCAATAAAGTATCAGAGAAACCTGATTTCCGATTCATAGTCAAAATGCATAATTCCTTTACCCATGGCCGATTTTTTAATACAACCGACATAAAAAAGATAACCGATAACCTTACAATCTTAAAAAGAAGTGGAAAACTTTCCGGGACATTGTTACAGTTTCCCTACTCGTTTTCGTATAACGATCACTCAAGGAAGGTGCTTTATCAACTGGTAAATGCATTCAGAGATTATTCTCCCATAATGGAAGTCCGACATAGTTCCTGGATAAATGATGCGGCACTTACTTATGTTAAAGATAATTCGGTTACCTTTGCGTGTATTGATCAGCCATCTTTAGGAAAAGCTCTACCTTTTACTCCAATATTGACCTCAGATAAAGTTTATATCAGATTGCATGGCAGGAATACTGAAGCATGGCAAAAATCGATTCAAAATTATGGTAAAAAACTTACCTATGAAGAGCAAAATGAACGATACAATTATCTGTATTCATTTGGCGAATTAAATGAAATACTTCAAAAGGCCGCAGATGTAATTAGTGCCTCTAAAGAAGTTTTTATCATTCTCAATAACCATCCTCATGGTAATGCTCCGGTTAATGCTTATGAATTAATGGAACTACTTAAAGTAAAAGATTCTATTACCATTAATGAAGTGTTTAAGACATTTATTAAAAGTCTTAACAGGGTAGTATTTTCAGAATAATCTGAAATGATTTATATGCAAAAAGGAATTTCTAAATTTACAGATTCTACAATGCGCTGGTATAATATCTGAAATGATTTATATGCAAAAAGGAATACAAAGTATTGCACTGTTAATTATGATTGTAACGGTTTTTTCTGTACAATCTTCATTGGCACAAAAAAATAAGGATGAAAAGCTTTCAGTTTGGAAAGAGCTTCATACCGGAGGGGGATTGAATTGTTGGTACGATTCTTCCAGTCTTTCTGATAAGGGTAATGGAATATTTGAAGTCTGGATTGTTGAGTTACATAATCCGGCTATTAGGTTAGAGGGAATATCAGGAGCGATTTATAGAACCAAAACACATTTAACAATCAATCGTGCGACAAAAAAATATGGAATTTTACAAGCTGTATTTATTGGTTTTAATTCCAATATCCTGGAAACAGTTGATTATAAACTTGAGTCAAATTCTGAAGAATTCAAGCATTACCTTCCGATAATGCCGAATACACATATTGAGAATATGCTGGAAATTTATGACGGAAAAACTAAAAGAAACTGATTTTGATAAATATCTTTTTGTTAAGGAATCAGGTATTCATGGAAAGGGAATCTTTACCGCTGTTAAAATCCCAAAAGATGCTTTAATAACTGTAATCAGCGGGGAAGTAATATCTGAGAAGGAGTGTATCAGGAGGGAGGAGGAGGAGAATAATGTCTATATTTTTTGGAATGAGCATAACTATATTGATACTGCAAATACCACACTAATAAAATATATTAACCACAATTGCGATCCTAATTGTAGTGTTGAGGAATTTGACGAGAATTCTCTCTCACTCATTGCATCCAGAGATATTGAAGCGGGAGAAGAATTGACTATTGATTATGGTTATGACGAAATTTATGATGATTGTTCATGCGAGCAATGTGTGGATGAGGATGATACTAATCTTCCAGAACGAAAACAGGACTAAAATATTTACTCTATTCTTTGTCCGTTGAGTATTTCAACTATAGCTTTTTCAAGCGGACTTTGCTCTTTCACCAGAAGGGGAGAGCTCACCTGATTATGATTATCCTGTAAACTTTTTTCTCCTTTCTTAAGAGTAAATACAACCGAGATTTTTTTTCCCAGTTTTTGACTCAGCTTTCGATTAAAATATTCTTGATTTAACTCAAGCACTCCTAATGCTTCTAAGTCATCAACAACCATATTTGCCTTCCCACTCTTAATATCTTCAAGAAATAAATGTTGAAGAATACCGCCAAGTGATGCTTTTTTTTCATTAGCAATTTCTTCTTTCAATTTTTCCCAGATTTCGAAAAGGTCAGTTTCCGATTGCTTTGATGTTTCCTTCTCACGATTGATATCCTTATTTTCAGTTCTTAGTGAATCCGAAACAGGATCTGCAACTGTCTGTGAAACCGGTAACTGAGATTTTTCAGGTGAAACTACAGAGTCAGTTTCTGATGGATTTTTTAATTCACCCTTTTTTTTTTCTACACTGTTTGTCTTTGGCAGAGGATTGTCTTTGAATGAAGCTGAGAAATCAGCGTTATTGAGCTTTTGTATGAGATTCGTAAGATTTTCAGTTTTTTCAAATCCTATGAGATGACATAATGCTACCTCAATGCGTAACTTAGGATTTTGTGAGAACTTCAATTCATTTAGCTGTTTGGTGAGGAAGCTCATAATTCTTAAC
>CAYTLQ010000089.1:0-2974 GCA_964438715.1 uncultured Ignavibacteriaceae bacterium | reverse complement strand
ATATCACACTGTGATAATACAGAATAATACTACTGAATGAACTTGTCTTTAATCTCCATGAGATAAGCCAAAGCAGCCTCATAAGTGTTGGGAATACGGCCTTCCAAAATTGCTTCTTCGATTGCCGATTTTATTTTACCAACTATCGGCGAGGGAGGAATACCACAAATAGACATTATCTCATTTCCACGAACGGGAGACTGAAATGCCTCAAGGCGATCTTTTTCCCGTATTTCGTGTACCCTGCGCTCCAGATAGTCGTAGTTTGATATAAACCGCTTCACTTTTGCCGAATTTTTACTTGTAATGTCAGCACGGCATAGAGTCATTAAATCATTCAGATCTTCACCGGCTTCCACAATAAGCCTTCTTACTGCAGAATCGGTTACTTCCTCTTTTGCAAGAGCCTGTGGGCGAAGGTGAAGGCGAACTAGTTTACGAACATATTCCAGTTTATGCATGGGCAGTTTTTGTCGTCTGAATATTCCTTTCATAAGAGCAGCGCCAAGCTCCTCGTGACCATGGAAAGTCCAGCCGATATTCTCAACAAATTTTTTTGTATGCGGCTTAGCAATATCGTGTACGAGCGCGGCAAACCGGAGCCAGACATTATTTGTGAGTTTACTAATATTATCTATTACTTCACAGGTATGATAAAAAACATCTTTGTGGTGATAATCTTTTCGTTGTTCAATGCCACCGAGATTTGCCACTTCGGGAAATATTACTGCCATAACGCCCGACTCGTAAAGCAGAATTAATCCTTTAGATGGATGATTGCTCTCCAATATTTTGAAGAATTCTGTTGTTATTCGCTCCCGCGAAATGATTTCTAAGCGTTGTTTCATTTCGGATGCTGCTTGTAACACTTCTTCAGAAACCTCAAAATCAAGTTGTGAGGCAAAGCGAAAAGCTCTGATAATTCTTAGCGGGTCATCATTAAAGGTTTCTCTGGGGTCAAGCGGTGTAATTATTTTCTTATCAAGTATATCCTGATATCCGTTGAAAACATCATATAGTTTGCCGAGATTTTTTTTGCTGAGCGAAATAGCAAGAGCATTGATAGTAAAATCCCGTCTTTTTATATCATCTTTGAATGTACCGGGAACCACTACCGGATTACGACTTTCACGGGAATAGGATTCTTTTCTGGCGCCAACAAATTCAAGATCGTAAGAACCATACCGAAAATGAGCTGTACCAAAGCTTCGGAATATAGTTATATCTTTAACACCAAATGCCTTTGCGCAGTGTTGGGCGAATTCAGTACCATCACCGACAACAAGAAAATCAATATCAGTTCTTGCAGTTCTTTGAATAATAAGGTCCCTGACATAACCACCTACTACATACACCTCTGCATTTGCTCTTTCTGCTGCAACTGCAACGGAAGAGAGAATTTCGTGACTGATGATGAATTTTTTAAAATTGGGTTTTCTTTTGGTTTTACCAGGAACGGTCAATATTGCCTCCCATTAACTGAGAAAGAGGTTTCAACGACTCGATATTTTCACAGATGATTTTTATTACTGCAGTAAGAGGAACAGAGAGAAACATACCGGGAATTCCCCATAACCAACCCCAGAAAAACAATGCAAACAGCACTAATGCTGGGCTTAAGTCGAGATGTTTTCCGAACACTTTCGGTTCAACGATATTGCCAATGATAAATTGATTGGCAAGTAAGAGTATAGTTACAATCAACACCTCCTTTGAAAGTCCAAACTGTAAAAGAGATACGATGACTGGAAAAGTAACTGCAACGAGAGAACCGATATTTGGAATGAAATGAAACAGAAAAGTTATCAATCCCCAGAATAGCGCCATATCCACACCAATTATCATCATTCCAACAGTAGCTATAAATGCCATAAGTAAACTCATTACAGACTTAGAGACGAGGTAACGCTGTATATGCAGATCGATATTTCTGAATATTACCGAGGCGGGAATAGAAGTTCCGCGAAATATATCATCGAGTTTTTTTTCAAATGCTGATTTTCCCGAAATCATAAACGCCCAATAGAGGAAAACAAACGCTGAATCAGTTAGTATTGAAGAGAAGGAACCCAATGCATTCTGAATAATACCGCTTGAATAAATTTTGCCAAGGATAGTTCCCATGTCATTTCTATACTCAGCAGATAAGCCTGATAGAATACCATCGATAGTTAAATTAAATGGCTCAAGCAACGATGCAATGAGCGACAGAAACTTTTCCTCATAAAAATCTCCTTTACCAATAAACGAATTTGCTGCCGCAATCATCAGCAAAATAAACAGATACCCTGTTATAAAAATAATAATAACAAGAAGAAGAATGGTAAGTACCTTTGGTATCTTATAGCCTCGTAATTTCAGATATAACGGGTGAGTTATAAAAGTTAACATTAACGCATACACAGGAGGCAGTAAAATAGTTTTAAGATTACTTACTATAAGAAAAAAAAGCACAATACTGATAAATACCAGTATAATCGTATCGACTTTTCCGGCGCGCAGATAATCGAGAATGGGTTTATTGAGATTATTCATTTATTCTATTTGTAATAATAATACAACTCTGCTAATCCCTCTATAAGGGCGGCTTCATCTTTCAGATATGAAATAAACGGATTATTAAATTCCGAAGGAAATGCTCTCAGAATCATTTTTGCTGAGGCAATATCCCTTTTTCTCAAATAGTACCGGTAAATTTTCACAACCGAAAAATAGTTAAACATTGTGGGTTTTAGTTGTTCTTTTTGCAGTAACGAAACAAATATTTTTTCATCAACCGATTCAGTTTCTGTTAACAGGTAATATGCCAGGGAGATATCAGGTTCGTCAGACATTCCGATATCTAAAAGAAAGTCTTTCCGCTCTTCAGTATTCATATCGAGGTAAGTTTTTAACCGATTTTGTTTATAAAGAAATAACCTTTGCGATGCGATTATTTGATAAGTAGTCAGGTATTCCGAATTTATGAACCGTT
>CAYTLQ010000088.1:0-10100 GCA_964438715.1 uncultured Ignavibacteriaceae bacterium | reverse complement strand
CAGTGGAGAAGTTTCGTGTAGCATTTGGACGAATAGGCATAAATGAGTGATTGCTTATATCATAATCGCGGGCTGTTTTAGCGTTATGAGTCATGTGGCAGTTAACACACTGACTTATTGACTGAGGGTGTTTACTGTGGTTATTAATTCCATTTGTTTCTGCTAGTTGTCCGGAGTGGCATTTACCACAGCCTACACCAGCCTGAAGAGCGTTAAAATCTTCTTTCAATTGATGTTTTTGAGCAGTTTCCTGATGTGGGTCGTGGCAGGTTACGCAGGTCATTAAACCCATTGAGGGATTGTAATGAGAACTGAGCTTAAAGTCATGGAACTGCTGGTGATGTTGTTTAGCAGATTTTCCATCCGGCCACAAACCGGGTTTATTTACTGCATATCCGCTAAGGTTTTCACCTGGTTCATAATTTTTGTTATTTACTTCATCATAGGGATATTCATAAGTGCCTCCGGAGCTTGTCCCTCTCATGTGGCATTTTCCACAAACTTCAATCTTCCGATCGTATGATAAACCTGTAAGAGGATTTGCGTGGCCTGCACCAGCAAAACCTGTTGTAGCGCCGTGGCAACTTTCGCAACCAACAACTATATTAGCATGGCTGTTGCTGTTGCCCCAGGTGTAAACCCATGCAGTATCGGAGCCGGTAACTGTTTTTGTGATGTTACCAACTTTTGAACCGGGAACAACATGGCAACCTGCGCAGTTTTTATCCCAGGATTTTTTACGGAATGTATTATCTATTGGTTTAAGATTTCCAGAAGCATCAAACCAATTTTGTGGATTATATGAAACCCAACGACCACTGGTATTATCTTTGTATTTTGCCAGATCCCATTGAACAGGCGGCATATAATAGCTGTTTTCTATTTTTACCAAATATCTCTGTTTCCAACCCCCGCCGTAAGTATAGGCGATCTGATATTCAACCGGACTTCCAGTAGCAGGAACAAGTTTCACAAAATAATTTGAACCGTCAATTCTGAAAACAACATACGCATTACCGTATGAGGACCCCATTTTTACCGTATCAGAATAATTACCTTTCATATTCTGAACTGAGGGTAACTCGTGGATTTTAGCATGCAAGGTTGCCTGCCAGGAAGAAAATCCCGGGTAAGTACGAAGCGAACTCTGGTGACACATTTGACAATTTTCTACTCCTTTATAATCCTGCGCATTTATTAGCGCGGAAAAGAGTATAATCAGAGAAAGTATTCTTTTTATCATAACAGTCCTGTAAGGTTAAATGATTTGTATATTTAAAGCAATAATAATACCATATCAATTAATTTCTATTAGCAAGTATTACTTTTTAATAACCGCAAAAATTGATTAAAAACGCATTTTTTATTTAATCAGTGAGCAGTATTGTAAAACAATTCTACAATTTGGTAAAAAGATTTTCTAAAATGATTTAGATTCAGTTTAGAATATTGGGTGGGGAATGGATCGAAGTTTGTTAACCAAAGGATTAAATTGTTGACTTCTTAAAAGTATCCGAAAGTCAATGAAAAACAAGATCTTAAAAGGTCAAAAGTAACAGAAAAGAAAACCAAGACGGAAGATTTTGTGTCGTAATTATTTTCATTTGTGAAACCGATAAAAAGAAACAATTGCATTTTAGTATTATAAAATTATAACCTGTAAATTTGAATTTCATCCGATAATGAATATGCAAAATCAATTAATCACATTTGCCTGATTAGTACTTGAGTTTTTATGAAAAAGAATTCTTACGCATTATTTAAGGATAAAATTTTCTCGATGTTTCCACAAATCACTCGTGAAGAATACACTGCATTTGAGGAAATATTCACTCCGGTAACATATCCGAAAAAGACAATTTTATGTGAGTCGGGAAGAATTGCTAAAGAACTTTACTTTGTCAACAGAGGGAGCTTACGATTATTTTATGAGACAGAGGAGACTGAACGAACAGTTTTCTTTGCTTTTGAAAATCAGTTTACAGGACCCTGCCGTAGTTTTATGCTTGACGAACCAAATCGCCAGATATTTGTTACGCTTGAAAAATGTGAACTTCTTGTTGTTAAAAAAAAGCCGTTTATTGATACACTTCAAAAATTTCCCCGGCTTGCGTTGCTACGGAGTATGATCGCCGAAGAGAATCTTTTCATTACTGAAAGTATTGTCTCCTTCCTTCTCCTCAATTCTCCAGAGCAGAGATACATTAATCTTATTAATCACAATCCAGAAATTCTTAAACGAATTCCTCAATATCAGATTGCATCATATCTTGGCATTTCACCAATCTCTTTAAGCCGAATAAGAAAACGATTAGTAACCCGAAAGTAATTTCTTAACAAAAGTTAATGTACTTGTGTGGGACAACATTCTAATTTTGACGCAACAAAAAATATTTTTTCAATAAATAATGGAGTCAATTACATGGAACAAAAACCCACACCTAAACAATTTACCATGATGGGTGTAGAATTAAAAATCAAGGTTTCTAAGGAGGAATCTGCTAATAAAATTTCTTCGATTGAGCAAACAGTTGCTCCGGGGGCAGGTTCTCCGCCACATATTCTTCACGATGCAGATAAAATGATTTATGTAGTAGAGGGGAAATTTTTGCTAAGAAATGGTCAGCAAAATATTGAAGGTGAAGCCGGGACAATGGTTTACATACCTAAGGGAGTTATTCATAATTTTAAGAATATCGGAACATTTCCGGGGAAAATTCTCGTCACTCTCACACCAGGTGGTCACGAGGATTTTCTCTATGATTTAAGCAGAAGATTAGAAAATGAAAAACCATCACCACAACTTATGCAGGAAGTCGGCGCCCGTCATAATGTTGAAATGGTAGGTTGAAATATACAGACTCAGCCCGGGCATGACTCGGGCTGAATTTTATTAAAATGTAAACAATCGAATATTAATTGTAATGTATCGTACAGAAAGATTGATTGTTTAAGCGACAATAATTTTACGGGAGATAATTTTTTTTTATCCTGTTTGTATAAATGCAGACTGAGAAAGATTGTTAAGAGAAATTTTGAATTTTGTTATCAGAAACCACATCGCCTTGAAAAATTACTTTCCGCACAGCGTTGTAAAATAATTTTCCTTTATTCATAGTATTTCTGCTAACAAGTAAAGAAGCGATAAAAACTCCGTGATAGAATAATGCAATTTGCAACCTTGAATTAACAAATGACTCTTCTCGAAAGAATTCACTTTGCTTTATTTCTAATAATTTTTTGTGAGTTCAGAGGAAAGACACCTTCTCCATTGTAATAATACATTTGTCCGGTTTTTAATTCTCCAAATATTCTGGCAGTCGCTCCTTCCTTATCATTTGTAATTTTTATTAAAAAGTTATTCCACTTAAATTCAACAGTTTCGTTCTTTAAGATGGAAGAAGATTTTCCATTCTGTGGAAGATAACGCCCAAACGGCATTTGAAGTGTCATGCCTGAGTCATTCATTTGTACTTTTGTGGTGAATACTTTGTCCGAAAAAATTTCCGAGCGTAAAGGGGATTCAACAATTTGTTCGGTTTTAGAGTAAAACGAAAATGTTTCATTAACACCTAATTTCATCACGGGCACTCTGTTTATTTTGTCAGGTAATCCCCAAACCAGTATTGGCTCTTCCGATGATGAAAGATTCAAATTTCTTATGGATTCAGCTATTGTTATCATTCTTTGTCCGGCATTAAACCAGTTCAACCAAATCTGCAAATTATGCAAAGAGAGTACGATAAGAAGGATGGCGAAAGAGGCTTTAAAGATTTTTCCAAATTGTATATCATTAATAACAAAAGCAATTGCAATTATTAATCCTAATGAAGGTATGAATGCATACCATCGCATAAAAACAGGAGATACCGGTATGACGAATATTATAAACCAGAAAAGACCACCCATAATTTTAATTTTTTGAAGATTCTCTTTTCTCTGTTTTATGAAATACATAATGAGCCCTAAAGAAATTAGTGTGCCGGTTAGAATAAAACCAAATACCCCCAGATATTCGGCAAAAAATTCAGCAATTTCAGGTGAGATGAAACTAAATGGAATGTAGAGAAATAAGTTCTTCATCAAATTTATAACCGAAAGCTCAGACAGATGCCCCGAGGAAAAGGGTACTGCCCCAACAACAAGAATTCTGTAGAGTAGTATTGTTGCTATTATAGTTGCAGTTTTAATTGAGTCGAACACCGCAGTCTTTAAGGATTTCAGGCTAATATTCCCAACCAGCATAAGAGCCGCAAATGGTAAGAAAAACGATGTGATAGCTATTTCTTTGGAAAGAAATGCAAGCGTGATAAATAAATAATAAAGATTTTTCTGTTTGCACTCTGGTTGAGGGAGGTAACGAATATAAATATAAAGCGCTGAGAGCAGAAAAATTGCTGTAAGAAGCTCTGACTGGTCAGCAATCCATGCAATATTTAGTTCATGTGAGGGCAGAAGTGAAAATAAAAGGGTAATGGTGAGTGCCTTATCTTCATTTATGCCTGAAACACGAAGTATTTTCATTAATAAGAAAAGTACAGAAAGATAGAGGACTAAGCCTGTTATTCTGAAATAAAATGGATTAAATCCGTCAATAAGACCGATTAATTTTATTAACAAAACATGGATAGGTCGCCAATAATATTTCCAGACATGAGGCGAAGTGAAGATTTCAAAAAAATTCCCATTCATCGGCTCAAGAACCGGTCGAAGAATCTGAATATCATCGTTAAGAAAACCGGTAGCCAATAAAGGAATGGCAGGTAAAACTACCAGCATAACAGCAAACACCTTAAATAATATTCCTCGAGTAGTCAAGTTTTACCTTTTCTGCAAATACATTTATATTTTAATTTACAATTTTATTTGTGAAAATTAAGGATTTCGGTATCTCAAGGGAAACTATTTCCTTTGCCGGATATTCTGCGAGTAATTCAATTCACCTTACTACCGGAGGCAAAATTTCTTTACTGATACGATGTTTTTATCTATCAACATCATCTCGAAAGGTTACACGATGAAAGTTCTCTTCTGGTCTTTCACTCTTTGCCTATTTCTTTCAATTCATATCCTGCCACAGGAGGCTACAAACTGGAGAATTTTTTCTGATAAGAAAAATCTTTCATCGGCAGTAATTCTTGGGAATAAGATTTTTTGTGGTGGTGAAGGTGGAGCTTTCAGTTTTCTGGCAGGAGCGGATAGTACATACGAATTTTTGACAAAAGCAGAAGGACTCAATGGCTCACCAATTACTTCCGTGATGAAAGACTCCGGAGGAAAAATCTGGTTTGGCAGTAAAAATGGTAAAATTGATGTATTTGATCCGAACACTTCTGTAATAAAAACTCTTCACGATATATCTGCAACAAATTTTACTCTTAAGCAAATCAATGAGATGACTCTGCGGGGTGATTCTGTCATAGTATCATGCGATTTTGGTGTTGTTGTTTATAATTCCAGAACTCTTGAGGTTGTTGATAGTTACACCAAATTTGGATCCCTTATTTCAAATATCCGGGTAACGACTGCAGTTTTTGCCGGAAAAATGTTGGTTGGAACAGCAAACGGTTTTGCAGCACAAAAATCGGGTGCCACTAATTTAAGTGCCCCTGAATCATGGGAAGTGCTCACTGGTTCGTCCGGACTGCCTTCTTCATCAATCTTTAAGATTGCGGCATGGAATAGCGGTGCGCTGGTCTCTACAGCCGCAGGATTTGCTTTTTATAATGGTACGATATTTCAGTCTATACTTCCCGAGTTTGCTAACTCAACTGTATCCGATTTTTTTATTTCGGGTGATTCAGTATTAATTATTCAGGGTTCTACTCTCTATGTCTATACAAATTCTGTTTTACAAAACTATGCTGTTCTCCCAAATACCGAGTTGGTTCGTATTGCCGGAAAAACAGGTTCAACAATCTGGCTGGCAACAAAAAAGGGATTATTTGAAGTTAACGGACCGTCATCCTATAAAATACATTATCCTGATGGTCCTTATGCAAATCTCTTTTACCGTATGACCGTCGATGCCGGTAAAAATCTTTGGGTAGCCACCGGAACGGATCTGACCGGTATCGGATATTTCCGATATGATGGCAAAAAATGGGAAAATAAAAATAAATTTACCGATTCAAACTTCCCTAGTAATGCTATTGTTGCTGTTCATACGAGTGGACTCACATCATATTTGGGAACATGGGGCTCGGGATTTTTACGAATTACATCTGAGGGTGTTTTAACTCATTTTAATTCCACAAACACTCCTATCAGGGGGATTCAGTCCAATACGGATTTTATCGTTATTCCGGGACTCTCCTCCGATTCGAAAAATAATCTTTGGATTCTTAACCACGATGCAGTAGATCGTAAAACTTTACATTGTCTTACACCTGACAGTGTTTGGTATCAGTTTGCAAATCCCGTTGACTCCAATCTCCATCAGTATTCAGCCCTCTATATTGATCAGAATGATACTAAATGGTTTTTATCGAATGACCCTCAGCGAATCGGTTTGTTTTATTTTAATGAAAACAAAACATTTACAAAAAGCTCTGATGATAAATATGGATATGTTTCAGCGGGGACGGAGCTTACAGGTAAAACCATCAATACCCTTGCTTTTGACAGAAGAGGAGAGATGTGGGTTGGGACAAATCTTGGGGTATATGTTTTGTCTAATCCCGGTGTAGTTCTGAATACAAATCCTACAATCCGCTTTAACCAGATTTTTTCTTTACGGCAATATAATGTAAGTGCAATTGTTGTTGATCCGGTGAATCGGAAATGGATTGGGACAAATCAGGGCTTGCTTCTCGTTTCTCCTGATGGAACAACTCTCATTGACTATTATACAGCATCGAATAGTGCGTTACTTTCCGATGATATTAAGAGTTTGAGTATTGACCCTAATACTGGTATCGTATATGTAGGGCAGGATGGAGGATTGGTGGCATTCAACACACCGGCTATTAATCCTGCAACTGATTTTAATCAATTAACTTGTTATCCGAACCCATTTATTCCCGGAAAAACTACCGGTGGACTAACAGTTGATGGACTTATAAAAGATTCAGAACTGAAAATCATTACTGTGAGCGGCAGATTAGTCAAACACATCATAACACCCGGAGGAAGAATTGGGTATTGGGATGGAAGGAACGAAGAGGGGGAATATGTGCAATCGGGAGTCTATTTTATCATTGCGTATGATAAAGAAGGTAATTCGGTTTCTTCAACAAAGGTTCTTGTGATTAGGGAATAACATCTGATTTTATGCTGGATTTAATTAATATTTCCCTTCAGTTTAACGGGAAGTATCTTTTTAAGGATGTTTCTGTAAAAATTCATTCGGATGATAAGCTGGCTTTGGTTGGATCAAACGGCGCAGGGAAGTCATCTCTGTTAAAATTAATTATTGGTGAACTTGAACCTGAATCGGGGAAAATTTTAAGGAGGAATAAACTTTCCATCGGCTATCTCCCACAAGATAATATTACTCATAAGGGACGAACCGTTTTAGAAGAAGCATCATCAGCTCTCGAAGATATAATTGAGTTGCAAAACAAGGAAGAAGAACTTACCGAACAACTGGCAAATGATAAGCTGACTGCTGAAGAGAGAGATGATCTTGTTTACCGACTGGGGACAGTGCATCATCACCTTGAAGGGCTTGATTCTTATAGTGCTACTGCCAGAGTTGAAAAAGTGTTGACAGGGCTGGGCTTTACTCATTCGGATATGGAACGATTAACTGATGAGTTTTCCGGTGGGTGGCAGATGAGATTAGCTTTGGCAAAAATTCTGATCGCACGCCCGGAACTGATTTTGTTAGACGAACCAACTAATCATCTTGACATCGACTCTTTACAATGGTTGATCGGGTATCTTAAAAATTATGACGGTGCACTCATAATAATTTCTCACGACAGACACTTCATTTCGCAGGTGACTTCAAAAACACTCGAAATATATTTTACACGGGTGTACTTTTTCAAAGGTAACTACGAGGCGTTCCTTCGCTATAAAGAGGAACGAGATTTACAGTTAGAACATCAACAGCTTATTCAACAAAAGAAAATTAAGGAAACCGAAAGATTTATTGAGAGGTTTCGTTATAAAGCTACAAAAGCTAAGCAGGTACAGAGCAGAATCCGGCAACTTGAAAAAATGGAACTGATTCAGTTAGAGGACAAAGAGTCACAAATCAATATCAAGTTTCCACAGGCCCCGCCGTGCGGTAATATTGTACTTGAATTGAAAGGGATTTCAAAATCATACGGCACGAAGAAAGTATTTGAAAATCTGGATATGATTATTACAAAGGGTGAAAAGATTGCTTTTCTCGGGCCGAACGGTGCAGGTAAATCAACATTGTCAAAAATTATTTCGGGAAAGTTGGAACCAAGTTCCGGCTCATTAAAAGTTGGTCATGGTGTAGTGATGGCGTTTTATGCTCAGGATGTTGCAGATACACTAAATCCGGAGTTAGATATACTTGAAACGCTTGAGGAGATCAGTGAAGAAAAAACGATAGCTGAGTTGAGGTCGCTTGCTGGTGCATTTTTATTTAGTGGAGATGATGTATTCAAGAAGGTAGGAGTTTTATCCGGAGGCGAGAAAGGAAGGGTTGCATTGCTCCGCATCCTTTTGCAAAAAGCGAATCTTTTAATTCTTGATGAACCAACAAATCATCTTGATTTCGCTTCAAAGGAAATTCTTCGTCGGGCGTTGGAGCTATATGAGGGAACGGTAATTTTGGTTTCGCACGATATTGAGTTTCTTGAGCCCGTTGTGGAGAGAATTTTTGATTTCAGAAATGGAAGTGTAAAGGAATATCCCGGAGGAATAAGGTACTACCTCGAGAAAAGAGAGCAGGAGCAACAAGCAGGCGCCTCAGTACCGGAAAAATCCGTAAAGCAACCGGATACCATAAAGATAAGCAGAAAAGACCAGAAGCGCCTTGAAGCGGAGATACGCAAGCAAAAGTATGCCCAGACTAAAGGGCTCATAATCAAGAGGGAACGAGTGGAACAAACAATAGATATGCTTGAGAAGGAGAAAGCAGTTATTGAATCAGAACTTGCAAATCCTGAAACATACAGCGATCCGGTAATTGCAAAAGAAATAACTCAGCGTTACCTTCAGGTTAAAGAAACACTTGAAGTGGAAATGACCCGATGGACAGAGCTCTCGGAGGAAATTGAAATGATAGAACTGAAATTTGAACAATTACTAAAAAAAGAGAACACATGAAATAATTATTTCAGCGTTTCTCCTTTATTAAATATTTTACTAAAAATCTTAAAATAATACGGAAAATTTCAATGGATGCTCAGGTTATTGTTGCTTTATTGACTCTAATAGCGTTGGAAATTGTATTGGGAGTTGATAATATAATTTTTATTTCAATACTCAGTGGAAAGCTCCCCGTACATCAGCAGGAAAAGGCACGGATAATTGGTTTAGTACTGGCAATGCTAACCAGAATAGGTCTGCTGTTTTCAATTTCTTTAATTATGAAGCTGGAATATTCCTTGTTCTCCGTTTTGGGTCAAGATATTTCCGGAAGAGATTTGATTTTAATAATTGGCGGGTTGTTTTTGATAGCAAAAAGCACACATGAAATTCATAACAAACTCGAAGGAATGGATGGAGAATGTAACTCAAAAATTTCAGCGTCATTTAATCTGGTTGTGTTACAAATAATATTGTTGGATATTGTATTCTCCATTGATTCAGTTATTACAGCAATTGGAATGGTCAATCAATTATGGGTAATGATTTCAGCAGTCATCATCTCTGTTATATTTATGCTTGCATTTTCGGGCAAACTCGCATCATTTGTTAACAGAAGACCCACAATTTAAATGTTGGCTTTAAGTTTCTTACTACTGATAGTGGTAATCCTATTTGCGAAGGGATTCCTTCAGCACATTCCGAGGGGGTACATCTATTTTACGATGGCTTTCTCATTATGTGTTGATTCCCTAAACTTAAAAATGATGAAACAACAATTAGATCCTGTTCCACTTATGCCTAAATATGCAAAAAAATAATTAGAAACCTTTCTCTTTTACACATCTGACTCTGCCGACGAGCAA
>CAYTLQ010000087.1:0-7307 GCA_964438715.1 uncultured Ignavibacteriaceae bacterium | reverse complement strand
CTCGAAAATTATAAAATATAGAAAAATTCGCTTAAAACAGAATTTATTATCCGATTTATTTTGATGTTTTTTATTTTTTTTGTTAATGTTGTTATTGCTTAACAAAGCTATTTCGGAATTTAATAATGCCGATTTTTTCAGCGCTCATGATATATTTGAAGATATCTGGCATTCAACCCGGGGGCATGAACGATTTTTTATTCAGGGGTTGGTACAAATTTCCGTTGGATATTTTCATCTTGTTTGCGGTAATTTGAAGGGCGCACGGAGTTTATTGAACAAAGGAGTAAACAAAGTAGAGGGCTATTTACCCGAATTTTTGGGTATCAGGGTAAATTGCCTTGTTGATGATGTAAAAAGAGCTATTTTTGATATAGACAAATTTACTTTAGAGAGAACAGAACTTAGAATTTCACAACTTCCACAGATTCAGATAATAAAGCAGGAGGAATAACCTAATGGCAATAATGATAACCGAAGAATGTATAAATTGCGGCGCGTGTGAACCCGAATGCCCCAATACTGCTATTTACGAAGGCGGAGCCAGTTGGGAACTGGCTGGAAAAACTTACGGGGATGGAGATGCAGCTCCCTCAGGTGCTACAGGCTTTTTTTCAAATGATTTCTTTTATATTGTCCCCGATAAATGTACTGAGTGTGTCGGCTTCCATGATGAACCTCAGTGTGCCGCTGTTTGTCCTGTTGACTGCTGTGTCCCGGACCCAAAACATGTTGAAGATAAAGAAACACTTCTGAAAAGAAAAGATTATCTCGATAGTATAGGCAGATAAAAATTTATTTCTAACAAGGCTGCATGAAAATGCAGCCTTGTTGTTTCAAAGGGGATATAAATTACTAACGCGGTAAATATTATCTCTGATAGTCCGTAAAACTGACTATTTCCGTTCCGCTATTCAACAAACTTACCATGCATACGCCTCGGGCGCCTGATTGCCCGGTCCCGGCCAGATCTCATCAAGTCTTTTCAATGTCTCAGAGTCAAGTTTCATTTCAATTGCTTTGGCATTTTGACGAAGTTGTTCAACCGTTCTTGGTCCAACTATAGGAGAGGTAACAACCGGATTTGAGAGCACCCATGCCAAAGCCAGATCCGCCGGTTCAACATTCAACTCCTGACAAAACGCTTCGTACTTCTCCAATTGCGGACGGAGTTTTTCAATTGATGCTTTTAATGCATCCCTCGTGCGTCTTCCTTCTTTTGCTTCTTTGAGTACCCCGCATAAAATTCCTCCTCCCATCGGACTCCATGGAATAAGCCCTATTCCAAACGCCTTACACGCAGGTATAACTTCAAGCTCGATATGCCGGTTTCTCAGACTGTAAATGCTCTGCTCGGAAATCAATCCAAGAAAATTCCGGTTTTTTGCCTCGTATTGAGCCTGAACGAGATTCCACGCCGCAAAATTACTACTGCCAACATAAATCACTTTTCCTTCACGGACAAGCTGTTCCATCGCCTGCCAAACTTCTTCCCAGGGAGTTTCTCTGTCTATATGATGCATCTGATAGAGATCGATGTGGTCTGTTTTTAATCGTTTTAAGCTTTCCTCGCAAGCTTTACGAATGTGGTATGCAGAGAGTTTACTCTCATTGGGGTAATCACCCATTTTACCATACACTTTTGTCGCAAGTACCACCTTATCTCTTCTGGACTTATCCTCACTGAACCACTTTCCAATTATTGTTTCGGTTACTCCGGTACCCAGATGCCATCCATATACATTGGCAGTGTCAAAGAAATTTATTCCGAGTTCCAATGCACTATTCATTATGGCAAAACTCTCTTCCTCTGAAGTATAAGGACCAAAGTTCATTGTACCGAGACAGAGGCGGCTGACAATTAATCCACTTCTGCCCAAATGAAGATATTCCATATTAATTTCTCCACATGAATTTATTTCTATAACAAATATTCCCTATCATGAGATATAATATCACTGAACATACCTTAAAAGAAGTATAAAAATTGTAACCTTCGGGACTATTTTAATAAAAGCATTTTTTTACCGGCACTATAATTTCCGGCGCTTAAAGTATAATAATACACGCCTGCAGACCATGTTGATGCATTGAGCAACATTGAATAACTTCCCGCCACATGATAAGCATCAATGAGAGTTGCAACAAGATTTCCAAGTACATCGTAAACTTTTATTGTCACTTTTCCTGCATTTGGTATCTGATACGATATCGTAGTGTAGGGATTAAACGGATTTGGGTAATTCTGAGCAAGTCGGTATTCTGACGGTGCAGAATTATTTACAGTGACAATTTCTGAATAAGAAAAACTGCCATCAGTATCAATCATTTTAATACGATACCTGTTTTCACCGGTAAGGGGTGATTCATCAATCAAACTATATTCTCGTGGTATGGTGCTGTTGCCTGCCGCGGGAGTCTGCGTAAGGTAGTTGAATTTCTCTGTTTCAGAATCGAATCGTTCGAGAATAAATGATAGCGAGTTTGTTTCTGTTGCTGTGGTAAAATGAATAACGATGCTGCCTCCGGTTACAACACCATACAGTGAAAGAATTTCAACAGGTAAGGGTGATGAGGGAACTTCATCTGCTCCAATGTATGGGTAGCTTACCGAACGAAGCTCTCCATCTATATCGTGAGAAATTCCCGGGTAGGGTACTCCGGCAAGTGCAATATTTCCGACTGAGGAGCCTGAAAGGTGAAGGTCATGAACATCGGTAAAAGTAACAGGAATTGCAATGCTATGAAGATCCTGCCCTGAAAGTGTTTTCCAATTCTCGAGGGTGTAAGCATCAGTGCCTGACCAGTAACCTGCCTGTCCTGCAATACCATACCAATAAATATTATTATAGTCGGAGGAAATCGATCCTGCTATGTCAGGAAAATACATTACCGATTGCCGGGCATTGCCGATACGGTTTCTGCCGTTT
This sequence comes from uncultured Ignavibacteriaceae bacterium, assembly GCA_964438715.1. Lineage (GTDB taxonomy): Bacteria > Bacteroidota > Ignavibacteria > Ignavibacteriales > Ignavibacteriaceae > CAYTLQ01. The sequence goes on along the minus strand of CAYTLQ010000087.1, from coordinate 4,377 downwards.
ATAAGAATATTATTCTTTACAATAAACTGATTTGCCTCAGCACGCTTTGCAATATTATATGAGGTTACTTCGCTACTGCCGGAACCTCCCGTACCAATAAAAACGGAATTATTAACAATTTCTATTGCGTTATCCGGATAACCGTAGTAATCAATTCCATAAACATTTGCATTGGCAGTTTCAACACCATGATTGAGAGAAATAAAATTATTATAGACTTTCGTGAGCATAGGAACACCGAATGAACCTATATTAAATATGCCCCTGACTGTTGTAACTGCCTGATATAAACTGTAAAGGTTATAAATTTTATTTCCCCGAATTGTAGTGTTGGGAGCATTATCAATTCTTATTCCGTGAACGGTTGTCGAGGAAGGTCTGAAATCAGATGAAGGGATAAACCGGATTGTATTGTTTTCAATCAATGTTTCTCTGGTATTACCTGAGAGATAAATACCGTTATCGTGAAAATTGAGAATTTCATTATTCCTGATTATGTTATAACTGTTTGGCTGCTGCAGACTTCCTGTAGCAAAAATGCCGGTATTTGGTGTGCTAAACAGGATTGGAATATTACTTATTATACAATTCTCAATTATGTTGTAACTGTTTGCCGCAGGAACTGATGTAGTAAACTGAATAACACCGCCGGTTGTTGATGAGCTACGACCCCTGATTTCACAATTGCGAATAATATTATGTGAACTGCCATCACGGATACGGATAACATTACCAAGAGAAAGGCTGTTCTGAAGTAAGAGTGAATTTGAACCGTCAATTCTGTAGTAACTGCCGCCGACAAAATCAAATAAAGCTGTTGTTGAACAGGTAATTGCTTTTACCATACCCGCTTCTTTGAATATTGTTACAGTGTGACCTGAGTCTGCACCGGGAAATTCTCTCAGTGTTATTGGGAACGATTCAGTTAGGGTATCGTACGATGCGGTTATGACGAATTTGCAATGTCCGCCGGCGCCACGACTATACAAATCGCTCAGCGCTGATGAAAGAGAGGCATAACTGCCATCAGTGCCGATAGTATAAGAGCCGGTAAGACCAATAGTAACTGTTCTGTGTCCGAATGGAGAAGCAGTATCGGGGAGCAGTGTACCGGTACCGGAAAGTATTGCATAGTTACAACCGGCATCAATAATGGTTCCTGCCTGAGCCGAATTGCTTATATCGAACGCTAACCAGAAATAGTGTGTGCCATTGATAAGTGATTTAACGCCGGATATTGAGAAACCGGTATCGGGTAATTGCACAGTCTCTCCAAATTGCTCTGCAGTGCTAAAGTAAGTATCGTTACCGGTATAGTAGAGTCGGGCATTGAGTATATTAGATTTTATTACTGTCGGAGGCAGATGAAACCGGAATGAAGTAACATCAAGAACGGGTTGAGGTGAAACCTGATCGATTTGTAACCGTATTATATGCTGGTTACTTGTTCCCGCAGGAACCACCATTGTATTTTGCGTAACATATAGTTTGGGTTGTAATACCGGCGGTATAAAATGATACTCAAGACCCGATGGAAGATAAAGAACAGAATTAATATTGTTATTTGCAACTGTTGAGGAAACAACGGGTGTTATACCGGGAGTAATACTGAGGAAGTGACCCGGACCGCCAATCTGATCATTAATACCAATGGAAGCAGAACTGCCTGTTGGGGTTGTCATTTGACCATAATGAAAAGAAATGTGGTTTGTTGATTCGTAAAGGCGAACCTGAAAATTTTGTCGTCCTCCACTACTTCCTGCCCAGCGAATCATTTTCCATTGCACAACAAAAATTCTTGAAGGAGCAGACCCCAGTACTTCAAAGCGAATTTCGGATTGTGTGTCGGGGTAGAGGTCATCCCAAAGAGGGCAAAGCAAAGGTTTTGATGTAGTGGAAGCGAGGTCATTAAGCCAGCCGGTGCCGGTAAAAGTCTGTCCCATTTCTAGCCAGCCGTTTACAGAAAGGCGTGCCGTGCTGTATGCAGTTCCATTGTATGTAAAGCTGAAAGGGAGCGAAATGTTCTGTCCGCCGTCATTTCCGGATGCGGTACTAACCTGCCCACCTGTTATTTCCTGATATGTACCCTGCACGGATTGGAACTGATAAAGAGAAACCTGAGAATATACATTGGTAAGTAATGCGGCAAAAAGTATAATAAACTTGTAAATCATTTCAGCTCCGTTCAATAAATTGATGATTCAAAAATAATTAACTTGGGGCAGTATTTCTATGGAATAATGATGAGAAAAAACAATAAAGGGTTACAATGATAAAACCATTTATGCTGAAAGAGCAAAACTGGAAATCAGTTCAAAAAACAAAATATTCGGTAGCTGTTTTACCCTGGGGAGCAACAGAGCCTCATAATTATCATCTGCCGTATGCAACAGATACTCTGCAAAGTGAGTATATCGCCGAAAAAGCCTGCGGGGATGCATGGGAACGGGGAGCAAGAGTAGTCTGCCTTCCGCCTATACCATTTGGATGTAATACCGGTCAGCTAAACTTACCAATGACAATTAATCTGAATCCATCGACCCAATTGGCAATTGTGAAAGATATTGTTGCTTCTCTGGCAGGGTATGGGGTGAAAAAACTTCTTCTTCTTAATGGACACGGAGGTAATGATTTTAAGCCCATTATAAGAGAGATGCAGTTTTTCTTCCCCGATGTTTTTATTGGGCTTGTGAACTGGTACTCGATACCAAATCCAAAAGAATTTTTTGATGAACCGGGGGACCATGCAGGAGAAATGGAAACCAGTATCGTAATGTATATTTATCCTGAGTTGGTACTGCCATTAGAAGAGGCAGGTGAGGGCAAAGAGCATAAAATTATCATTCAGGGATTCCGTGAAGGATGGGCATGGACGCCAAGACGATGGACGCAGGTATCGGAAGATACCGGTATTGGAAATCCGAAGAGGGCTTCTGCGGATAAGGGGAGAAGATATCTGGAATATATTTCTCGGAAAATAGCAGATCTGATCTGTGAGATTGATAAAGCAGATAGTAAGAATTTATATGAAAAATAAATTCAACTAATATAAATCACAGTTGGATGACAAAAATTCAAACTACTTTATTTTATAACAAGCGTATGAATTGCCCCACAACATAAAGCGGAGAATGCCATTTTTCTCAAGCGGCGTTTTGTCTCCCTTTTGCATATCAACAACTTCCTCTGCATCGGTCTGATACTCAATTAATTCTGAATCACTGCTGAGATTAAAATAGCAAATATATTTCTCGTTTGTGCTCTCGCGTGTAAAGACAATTATTTCGTCATTATTCGGATAAGGGATAAACTGAACAGTTCCGGTGCGGAGGGCTTCACTTTGTTTTCTGATATTCCCAAGGCGTGTATAGTGGAGTAATAAATCTTTTTCCACATTTACAGGATAGGTGCCGATACCATTCTTAAATCCGGAAGCATTGGTGACAACTTCATCCTCATAACTCATATCCTCCCAAACCATGGGTTTTCTGTCATGAGGGTCATCAGCGCCCCACATACCTACCTCGTCACCGTAATAAATCATCGGACTGCCTTTGTACAGAAACTGAAATGCAGAAATAACTTTCTGTAATTCGTATGCTGTTGGTAAAGGTTTACCGACATCATAGTAAGGATTTTGCTCATTGCCGTCATGTTCATACTCACGGTCGGGGTTTTGAATCATAGAGGAAAGTCTCTCGGTGTCGTGAGAAGAAAGAAGATTTTGTAAGGCAAGCAGATTTTCCGGCGGGTAGGTTCGTTCGATTTCCTTCAGCATTGCAATAAACTGCTCCGAAGAAATTTTTTTCTTTTGTGCAATAAAAAATTTGTTTACAGCATACGCAAAATTATAATTCATTAATGCGTCAAACGGTCCGGTAGCAGAGACAAAATCAGGAGATAATTCCCAAAGCTCGCCGATGATAAGTGCATCTGGGTTAATTCCTTTAACAACTTTTTTCCACTGATCCCAAAATCCGATAGGTACTTCCCGCGCAACATCGAGCCTCCAGCCGTCTATACCGTCGGATGGATCGCCATCGCCATTAGGATCCATCCATCGCTTTGTAGCAGAATAAATATATTCTTTTACTGCGGGATGCAAATCATCTTTTGTTCTGTTAAACTCGGGGAGAGATTTCACATTCCACCAGCCCTTATAATCAAATTCATTTGCAGGAGTGTTGGGATCATCTACCTGTTTTATTTGATACCATTCAAAATATTTAGAATTTCTTCCGTTCCTGATATTATCCTGAATTGCCCAGTACTGAACACCTGTATGAGTAAATACACCATCTATTACCACACGAATATTTCTTTTGTGACCTTCATTTCAGAAAACGAGAAATAAGGAATCGGCTCCATTCCACTTCC
>CAYTLQ010000086.1:0-3629 GCA_964438715.1 uncultured Ignavibacteriaceae bacterium | reverse complement strand
GTGCTATACCGATAATACTTGAGGCATGTTCAGAATCCGGCAGATCATAGACGATTGGTACCCCTTTATCTCCTCCCATTCTTATCCGGGGATCAATTGGCAAACCTCCTAGAAAAGCTGTATTATTCTCTTCAGCTAACTTTTTGCCGCCACCTGTACCAAAAATATCATAACGGTTTCCGGTATCGGGTGCAATGAAATAACTCATATTTTCAATAACCCCAAAAATAGGTACATTAACCCGTTCGAACATTTTGAGAGCTTTCCTCGCATCTGCGATGGATACTTCCTGAGGTGTTGTTACAATAACGGCTCCGCTGAGAGGAATAGTCTGGCAAAGTGTTAGTTGAATATCACCCGTACCCGGAGGCATATCAAAAATCAGATAATCTAATGAACCCCATTCAACATCAGACATAAACTGTTTTACAGCACCGCTGGCCATCGGTCCACGCCATATCACAGGTGCAGAGTCATCAATAAGAAAGCCAATAGACATCAACTTTATTCCGAAATTTTCCAGTGGAACAAGTTTATTGGTATTCGCATTCTGATATACTTTTGGTTTTTCATTTATACCAAGCATAAGAGGAATACTGGGCCCGTATATATCTGCATCAATAAGTCCCACGGTAGCACCTTCTTTGGCCAAAGCAACGGCGAGGTTAACAGCAACAGTGCTTTTCCCTACCCCCCCTTTTCCGCTGGCGACTGCAATTGTGTTAAGTACACCGGGTAAAATAACATTGGTTTTTGATGTAGAGGATCCGAGAACTCTGGAGCCCATTACAATTGTAACTTTACCTATATCTTTTACCATGGATTTTATGGCATTTTCACAATCACTTTTAATTTTATCTTTTAACGGACAAGCCGGTGTTGTAAGTTCTATCTCAATATTTACATCATTACCATGAAGTGTAACCGATTTCACCATATTTAAAGTTACAAGATCTCTATGAAGATCGGGGTCATTCACAGTAGAAAGGGCTTTTAGTATTTCTTCTTTCAGAGCCAAGTTTAATTTCCTTTAAAATTTTGACAATAATTTTTAAAGATAGTTATCGTGTAATTGATGAGCAAAGTAAAAAGGTATCCCATAAAACAATAGGAATGCGATAAAAGGGGATTATCGAAAGAATGGATAATTGGGAGTTGAATTAGAAGCAGGGCGCCTTAAAGAGGCGCCCTTCGAATAAATATCAGAAAATAAAAGTAACTCCAAATTTAAATGTTTCCTGCATTAACGGAGTATTACCGCCAAATGGAAAATTCATTTCATCTTTTCTCAGTTCATATACCGCATAGGATACACCATTTTGAAGCAGGAAATTTAATACCGGGACAACAAACGGAGAGTTATTCTTTACTCTTAGCATAAATTCATCAACCAACCAATGTCCAATGCCCTCTGCCAGTAAACTGCCGGTAGTACGCCAGAACAAAAGTCTTGGATACACTAAGGATCTTTCATAAGTAGCCTCAACTGAAAGGTTTTCTATAAGATAGAATTTAGCACCACCTTCAGCAGAGAGCCCAAATCGGAAACTATTATTATATAATGCCAATTGATTTGCATCTGCGGTATAGAGTAATGTATCGTTAACACGCAGTCTGGACCAGTTAATTCCGAATGAGTTATATAAAACTAGTTTCGAAACACCCATATCATAGCCGTATCCTTTGTCCCAACCGATACCGAAACGCCAAATTTCGGCTTCTATATCATTGCTAAGTAATGATTCACTTTTCAAATCCACTGAATATTTTCCGCCCCGAAAAAAATTAGAAGTATATCCTGTTATCGGTGAATCTTTTTCCAATTGTGATATATCCTGATAACCCAATTGTAATTCAGCCAGCCCGGTTTTTTGTAATCCGATTCGTAAATTTTTGAGGGAGTGATTTACATTTCCGTATCTGAATGAGATAAAAGGACTCTCATATTCATTGTAAACATCGGTGAAATCAAGATCCATAAATTCAGGTTTGTCTGACCATCCCCAGCAACAACTTCTTTTCACATATCGTTTCCATTTCTCTTCATCCGCATCGGTCCATTCAAAATCGTCATCTTTCATATCGTCCCAATCGTGCCATTCTTCGGTACTATCGGTTTTTGTTATGGTAGAATCGGGTACTCCCGCGAAGGTTGTTACGGAACAAATTACCGAAAGATGAAGTATAAAAAAGTATAGTTTTAGTCTGTCCATATTGTCTCCTAAATGTTTACAGTATTAATACAAGCCATGTGCCAATAAATATTTAGAGGTTTTCCTAATGAAAACTAGGAAAATCAATGATGAAGCATTCGTATAATGTGATGAATGGTTTTATTACTGCACCAGATACATTTTTATCCTGTTAATTGTAGTCACCCTGTATAGTTTTTTGTACAGTATTGTGGAAGATTCTTTATAAGTTTTGTGATTATTGTTGGGAGAGTTAATTTAGAAAATACAATTAATTGTAAAAATGAAGGTAATTAATCCTAATGCAGGAGTGATAAAGGTGTTACTCCTGATATATGCGGCAGTATCGGTTTTCTCTTTTATAGGTTTTTTTATTCCTCCTCTAACCGTAACAGCAACAATTGCGGCATCATTATCAGGTGGCTTATTATTCGCCGCAATAATTTACTCTATAACAGGACAAAAACTTCAAAGAATAGCCCATGATATAATTAATGGAAAAAACCTGTTATTTCACTGGAAGCTAACCCGTGAAGAATCCGAAAAAGCGTATAAAATTCAACGAAAACAGTTTAGAGAAAATGTTACAACAACACTTATAGCATTAGGTATAGGTCCATTTATTCTTGGACTAATTGGAATGATTCCGGCTGATTTTATTATGATGACCGGACTATCAGTTGTGCTGATAGTATTTACAAAAGTTTTTACTTCGCTTTATATGAGGTGGGAAGATAAAAGAACTCAGGGTATCGAATCCGAAGTTTATATCGCGTCAAATGGCTTGGTGCTGGATGGACTTTTGCATATTTGGGATTGGAGCGGGAGATCACTTAATAACATTGTACTCGATAAGGACGAGGAATTTATTACATTTTCTTATTATAGTTCTTATAAGGGGAACCGTAATCTCCGATCTGTTGTAGTTCCCGTTCCTGCACAAAAGAAAGAAGAAGCCCGTAGATTGATTGAAATGTATAAGGCTGATATTGCACAAATTACCGGTCGCACTGAAAAGCAAGAAACTTAAAGGTGAAAAAATTGTTTACAAATAAACACCGGCCTAAACTAAAAATTCTACCAGGTAAAAGTGATAGAGTATTGGAATTTGTAGGGTTAGTATTACTTACTACATATTGGGCTTTTACTATCTATTTTTATCAAAGTGCGCCCGGAGAGGTGCCTATGCACTTTGATACTTCAGGCAATCCCAACCGTTTCGGCAGTAAAAATGAACTTTTTTTTCTATCAGGACTTAGTACAATCCTCTACATTTTTTTATCTGTTCTTATGAGGTACCCCCATACATTTAATTATCTCGTTGAAATAACAGAAAAGAATGCTGAATATCAATATCGTCTGGGTGTTACTCTCATTAGAGTAGTTAAAATTATTATTGTTCTTGTTTTCTTCATCATTACACTTTTTACATATTAT
>CAYTLQ010000085.1:0-3154 GCA_964438715.1 uncultured Ignavibacteriaceae bacterium | reverse complement strand
AATTTTTTAATTTTCTTTTTATTTTATTATATTTCTGGTCTATAATTTTTGAAAGAGACAAGGAGCAGTTAATGTCCAGAAGATGTCAAATGACGGGCACAGCACCGATGTATGGCAACAATGTTTCCCACGCACATAACAGAACAAAAAGAAGATTTTTGCCTAATCTTCAGAAAAAAAGAATCTGGGTTCAGGAATTAAACCGCTTTGTGACAGTTAAACTGACAGCTCGTGCACTTAAAACAATAGCAAAGAACGGCACTTCTGAATTGGCAAAAAAAGTTCTGCAGGGAGAAATCTCAGCTCGTTAGTAATCACCGTAATGAAAAGTGGCAAGCCCACTTTTCATTTATGGCGCCCTTCAATTCATTCCCTCTTTGTGTGTTTCCTGTGTTTTTAATTCATCAACAGAATCAATATATTTCACTTTTATAACTTAATATTCCTATGACGATTTACAACCGAATTCTGAATACAATCAGGGAAAAAGGTGCAGCATATTTGATGCTTTTAGACCCGGACCGTCTTGAAGGTGAAAAAATTGTCGAATTTTCTTCAGCTTGTTCGGAAAACGGAGTGGATGGTTTTCTTGTAGGCGGCAGTCTTCTGATGAGTTCGAACCTGGAAAGTATGATTTCATCAGTTCGAAAGGCTTCTACACTACCAATAATACTCTTTCCCGGTAGTGTGAGCCAGTTGTCTCCTAATGCCGATGCTTTGCTTTTTCTCTCATTAATATCCGGTCGTAATCCTGAACATCTCATAGGAAAACATGTAATTGCCGCCCCGATGATTAAAAACATCGGTATTGAGCCTATTTCAACCGGTTATATGTTGATTGAGTCCGGCTCAGTAACCACAGCAGAATATATCTCCGGTAGTAAACCCCTACCCCGACATAAACCGGAAATAGCTGTGGCAACCGCGTTAGCCGCTCAATACCTCGGTATGAAATTTATTTACCTCGAGGCGGGTTCGGGCGCGCAGGATCATGTTCCATTCGAAATGGTACGAGCGGTAAGTTCACAGATAGAAATTCCGGTAATCTGCGGTGGTGGCATTAGGTCTCCTCTAACAGCGGCAAAAATGACTGCTAACGGTGCAAAAATCATCGTAACCGGTAACTTCTTCGAAAACGAAAAAAGTTGGAAAATAATCGGTGAGTTTTCAGCCGCTGTACACTCAAAAAATACCATACTTGTCTAATCTTGGAAGCTACTATGGATAGACTCAATTTTATTTATTCCTCACTTACGGAAAGTTCTGCAACAAAATTAAAGATTAAGGAGGAGTGTTCGTCTGACATCTCCAAAGCTATTGATATTATTGTGAATGCATATAAATCAGGGAAAAAAATGTTGTTGTGCGGAAACGGAGGAAGCGCCGCAGACTGCCAACATATCGCAACCGAAATGATGATTCGTCTTAGTCACCATATTACCAGACCCGCATTGCCGGCAATTGCTCTTACTACCGACTCCTCCAATCTTACTGCCGGTGGTAATGATATTGGTTTTGAGAATGTATTCGCCAGAAATGTTGAAGGTTTAGGCTGTGAAGGAGATGTACTGCTGGCAATTTCTACAAGTGGAAATTCACCAAATGTTCTGAAAGCTGTTGAAAAAGCAAAACAAAAAAATATGCAAGTCATCGGATTCCTTGGTGGTACCGGCGGCAAGTTAAAAGAAATGGTTGATCTTCCTATAGTTATCCCCTCCGGAAATACGCAACGCATTCAGGAAGGTCATATTACAATAGCGCATATTATTTGTGAGTCTGTTGAACAAGAGTTATATGGATAATTATGGAAAAGAAATTACGAAGGTCAACTAATAAAATGTTGGCCGGTGTTTGTGGTGGATTAGGAGAATACTTTGGTATTGACCCCACACTCATCCGTATAGGTTATGTACTTGTCTCAATTTTCAGCGCCGCATTTCCGGGAATACTTGTTTATCTTATTCTCTGGATTATTATGCCACCTGCTGAGTATTGAGTGAACCAATCTTGAATGCAGGTTTTTTAGTAAAATAGGCTACCCTACAAATTCTCTTCTGCTGAACTGAAGAAATTTTATTTCTAATCGATATATTGCTGATATACTGCTCTTCGAACATAAAGATTTCCGCCTTTACTGAAAATTTGAAGTGCTTTATCAAGCGGCACAGGATTACCGTTACTTTTCGATAAAACATTTCCACCCGACTCCAAATAATAGGGCAGTCCATTAATAAAAACTACTACTCCAAAGTGTCCATCCCTACCTACCAGATCGCCGGGTTGAACTTTCATTAAATCTTCATAATTTATTTTAGAGCCCTTTTTGTAGGTAAAAACAATGGTCCCAAGTCTGGACAGGTCTCTTGTATCGAGACGATAGTTATTGGAAGCATTATCTCTTCCCCCAACATCCTTAGTTCCGGTTTTTACGCAATGCTGAAAAAATCCTTCGTGAGAAAAAAGGCTCATTTCATCGGAGAGCTTTATTAAACCCAGATAGACTGCTAATTCAAAACCGCTTACTGCAAATCCTGAACAATCCAGACCAAATCTTCCTTTAAACCTTGTTCCCTGTATTTGTGGATCATCGAGGTCTAAGAGATCACCACCCCAGCGATAAAATGATGGACCGAAGTATTGTTGGTATTTCTGAAAAATATAAATTGTGAGTGTGTTAATAACTGCGTCCGTTGGTAATTTTTTCAAAGTATCGAGAAATGGAATAATTCCCGGTTCCAGAACTCTCTTCATAAAATCGAAATTTGATGTTTTATATCCCTCTACTCTCTTTTTACTTACTTGTGTAACACTAACAAAATCTCCTATGCGCTTTAAATTAAATTCTGTTATTAACGATGTGTCCATTGAACCGGCAGGTATGGTAAACTCTTTAACAGGTTTATAATGCAGAGTTTTTTCAGGTTTTTCTGTAGTAAATACCCCGGTGTTTGCAGAGCAAATAAATGATAACAATAAAACTATTAGAATAATGCGCATGAGAAAATGTTTGAAATTTAGAGAAACTTTAAAGCACGAACGCTAAAATAATATTCCTCAATAAACTACAATGTATTTTTTACCACTACCGAGTTTTATACTCTTACCTGACTTAAATGATTGCCCGATAATTTTCAACATTATTCTCACAAGTTGA
>CAYTLQ010000084.1:0-22431 GCA_964438715.1 uncultured Ignavibacteriaceae bacterium | reverse complement strand
CCCCACTGCGGCAAGCGGCAAAACGTTATGCACCATTTAAGTAAGACAACATGGTAAATATGTCATTAATAACAGAAAGATTAATAAAACGGGGACAAGAACTTCTTGCCAAACCATTTGAACCAGTTAAGTTTACTAATAATCCTAATGCGGATAAATTACTAAATGACCTAAAAAATTTTCCGCATGCATTTGTTCTTTCTTGTGTTATGGATAGACAAATAAAAGCAGAAAGAGCATGGCTTATTCCTTACCATATTTCAGAAGAAATTGGTGGATTTGAGTTTACACGTCTGTTACAAAAAAAATCGGGCGACTTTATAAAAATATTCACTAGACAAAGGTTGCACAGATTTAACGAAATAATGGCTATTAATTTCTTTAATGCAATACAGTTAATTCATAAGAAATATGATGGGGATGCTTCGAAAATATGGAAAGATAATCCCAGAAGCGCAACAATTGTAAGGCGTTTTCTTGAATTTGACGGTGTAGGGGTAAAAATTTCGACAATGGCCGCAAATATTTTATCAAGACACTTTAAAATACCAATGCAAGACAGAATTTGTATAGACATATCACCAGACATTCAAGTAATGAAAGTATTTAAACGACTAGGGTATATACAAGAAGATGCTACTATTGACCAATTACTTTATTGTGCACGTGAATTGAACCCAGAATATCCTGGTATTTTTGACTTTTCAGCATGGGAAATTGGCAGACAATGGTGCAAACAGACAAAACCCGACTGTAACAATTGTTACATGAATGACTTATGTCCTAAGATAAATATAAACGGTGCATAACAGCCGTTTGCCACAATGGGGGCTGACGTGGTTAAATAAAGTGCAGTGCTCCTATCAACATTTGTGCTTAGTTGACAGTAAAGTGCTCCGAAATCCCCCACTGCGGCAAGCGGCAAACCGTTGGCGGAAATGGCAAAACGACACCGCAACCATCGGGCGACAAGTGAAAACTTGATAACTTTTGAAAGGCGACCCCGACATTTTGACTAAATTTGACCGATAGAAAATTTTAATTTAAAACGTTTTGAAAACTCATCATAAAATAATAAACGGAGACAGCAGACAAATGACTGAATTGCCTGATAATTCGGTGCATTTGGTTATTACTTCGCCACCATATTGGCAGTTAAAGGACTACGGAACGGACAACCAAATTGGTTTCCACGACAGTTACGAGAATTACATCAACAACCTAAATTTAGTTTGGAAAGAGTGCTACCGCACTCTTCACAACGGTTGCAGGTTGTGCGTAAACATTGGCGACCAGTTCGCAAGAGCAGTTTATTACGGACGTTACAAAGTCATTCCAATTCGTGAGGAAATAATCAAATTCTGCGAGAACATCGGATTCGATTATATGGGTGCTATCATTTGGCAAAAGGTGACAACATCCAATACAACTGGCGGTGGAGTTCAAATGGGTTCATATCCCTACCCGAGAAACGGAATTTTGAAATTGGACTACGAGTTTATTCTTGTTTTCAAAAAATTAGGCGACAGTCCAAAACCGACCAAAGAACAAAAAGAATTATCCAAAATGACTGCCGAAGAATGGAACACATTTTTTGCAGGTCATTGGAACTTCGCAGGGGCAAGACAAAGCGGACATATTGCAATGTTCCCGGAAGAATTGCCAAGACGACTAATCAAAATGTTTTCGTTCGTTGGTGAAACTGTTCTTGACCCATTTGCAGGAAGCGGAACAACAGCATTAGCAGCAAAAAATACAGACAGAAATTCAGTTGGCTATGAAATCAATCCCGAGTTTATCCCAATCATCAAAGAACAATTGGAAGTTCATCAGAAAGACCTAAACGGAACGACTTATGAATTTTTGGAACAAAAACCGATAAAAACAGATTTTGAAAAAGAAATTCAAAAACTTCCTTACATTTTTAAAGACCCACATACACTTGACAAAAAAATTGATGTAAAAAAACTTCAATTCGGCTCTAAGATTGATAAGAATAGTTCAAGTAAAAGAGAAGAATTGTTTACAGTAAAAGAAGTTATCAGCCCCGAAAAAATTCGTTTAAGTAACGACTTGACAGTAAAACTTCTTGGAGTAAAAGAAGACCCGATTATCAACGGCAAAGCAACAGCATTCCTGATTGAAAAAACAAAAGGGAAACGTGTATTTCTGAAATACGACAATGTGAAGCACGACAGTGAAAATAATTTGCTTTGCTATCTCTACCTTGAAAATAAGACATGTATCAATGCTCATTTAATCAAAAACGGTTTGGTGCAAGTGGACAGCGATATTGATTTTAAATACAAAGACAAATTTTTAAACCTCTTGCAACAACAGAATGGCTAAACAAACAATAAAGCGATATTCAAAAGAATTTGGGAAAAAGGAGAAGGTTCTCAATTACGCAACACAGACATATCAGTTGTCAAGACCAAATAAAGTTGGTGCTGTAATGGCACTTATTCGTGAGTGCCAGCCAAAAACTATTGAAGAATGGGAAAAATGGTATTTTGAAAATGCAACTACAGACGGAAAAGCACCGAGTAAAATCACAAAGGAAAGTCTGGAAGAACTTGGCGAACGGCTGTATGTAAAAATCAAGGAAATTGTAATTCCTGAATGGACAGAAGCATTCAATCAACTCACGTTACAGGACTGTATTGACTACATTCACAACCTTACAATCAATCGAACTTTTGACGGATTTATTAGGGAGAAATCGGTAATTGAAGATAATTTAGCAAAGACCTTTCCTAATGTAAAATTTGAAGAAAGCGACCCCGAACTTGACCACGCAGGCGATATTGATTATCTCGGTTGGGTTGGCGACAAAGCATTTGGCATTCAAATCAAACCTGTAACAGCAAAAGCGAACTTCGGCAACTATTCAGCAACCGAGAGAATGAAAGCCAGTTTTGATGACTTCACTAAAAAATTCGGTGGACAGGTATTCGTAGTTTTCAGCATTGACGACAAAATAAAGAACGAAGAAGTTATTGACCAGATAGCCCAAGAAATTAAACGACTGACAAAGTGAGAGATAGGGCCACATCCGCCAACAGCCGTTTGCCGCAATGGGGGCTGACGTGGTTAAATCAAGTGCGTGCTTCTATCAACATTTGTGCTTGGTTGACAGTGAAGTGTTCCGAAATCCCCCACTGCGGCAAGCGGCAAACCGTTATGTGCAATTTAAAAATAAGACAAATGAAATTTAACACAGCCATTCTTTACGATATTGAGAACCTTATTGGCGGATACGGTAAAAGTGATATGCTTGCTACTTTATCACTGAAAGACATTTTTAATGAAATCAAAAAGAAGGAAACGGGCAAAATTGCAATTCAACGAGCTTATGCAAATTGGAGTGACCCTCGTTTGAATATTTTACGGGGAGACATTGTAGAATTAGGAATTGAGCCAATTCAAATGTTTGGCTTTGGGAAAGGTTCACAGAAAAATGCATCCGATATTCAATTAGCAATTGACGCAATAGATATTGCCTATACTAAAAGTGCTATTGAAGTATTTGTAATAGTATCAGGTGACGGAGGTTTTTCTTCTCTCGCTAAAAAACTACACGAGTATGGTAAAATGGTTATTGGTTGTGCATTTAAAAGGACTGCTAATAAGGTTTTTGAAGCGGTAACAGACGATTTTATATGGATAGAAGAACCAAAGGATGAACTATTAGTTACAAAAACAACAAACATAGGAACAACATTAAATAACGACCCGGTTGTTCTTGCATTTACAAAAAAATATAAGCCCATTCAAAATCCAAATAGAGAGGATTTAATTAAAGTTTCAAAAGAAATATTTAACTTTTTAGCTGACCATAGAGATGCTGTTGCATTATTGTCCAATGTAGGACTTAATATTTCTGTATTAAGTCAATTATTAGATTACAGGTTTAGTGGCTTTAATTACTTTCAACTTGGTTTTGTTAAATTTACTGACTTTATAAGGTTTGCGTCCTATCAGACCAAATGTAAATTAGTTTTTAAAGCACCAAGCGAATACAGACTTGTCTTAAATGAAACAAAATTAAAAGGATATGAAGATTTGGATTACATAACAGACCTTGGACAAATTCATACAGATGATAATTATATTAAAATTTTAGAGAAAGGACTTCCAACATTCAAACAATTTAACAGAGAAGTGTTATTTAATATCTCAGAATATTTAGCAGAGAACAAATTAGATTTCCAACAAGTCAAACTCGGAGATATCATTGACAAGTTAAATGATATGTTTGACTTAGAACAAGCTGAGATAAAAGGTGCTGTCATGTCTTTAATAGCAGGTGAATGTTTTATCAGAGTTCCAGATGATGCAAAACTTTCCGAACAAGAGTTATCTTTTATTCCTCAAAATGCAGAACAAGCAATTACAATGGTTGAAAGAAATATGAAGATTAAATTAGAAAATATACTTGGAGAATTTGATGAGAATATATTTAATCAAATTTGGCAATAAAAATGCACATAACACGGGTTTTGCGTCAGGCGGGGTGACACCGAAGTATATGGGCAAGCTGTGCAAACTTGGAGCTTTTTGTCCGTCAGATGACGGATTCAGTGCTTGTTGACGGTGTTATGCTCCCCTGCTTGACTGCGTCACACAGACAGGGAATTCCTGCAATACACCAGCCGCCAACCTTTAGCTGCAATGCCATTTCATTGTAAAAATCTATCAACACAAGTTATAAAATTCCGACTTTTAGACTAATTGAAAAAGTAATTTGATTACCTTTAAAAAATAAATATTTTTAATAACGATAATGAGTAAAATAATATCAGTTAGAGCAGTAAAAAGACGGCAGTATTGGATTGAAGAAATCCGAAAACTGAGTGGTAATTTTGGTGCAGACTCCGATCGCTTAGAGAAAGAACTTGAAGAAGAAATAAAACAATCAGGAGTAATGGTACTCATTGACCATTTGCGACTTTGTGGTAATATACCTGAAAATTACGGACATGACACAAGCGAAGAAAAATTATATTCAAAATATACTGACTGCTTACTTTCTCATGCTTACAAAGCATTAGGTCTTAAAAGTATTGTGCTTAAAGAAAGAGCAGATACGGCAGATGTTGAAACATTTGCCAAGAATTTTAGTTTTGTTGCTGATGCTAAGTCATTCCGACTCAGTCGTACTGCAAAGAATCAAAAAGATTTTAAAGTGCAAGCAATGGATGGTTGGAAGCGTGGTAAACCTTATGCAATGGTTGTTTGCCCGATTTATCAACTTCCAAATACTTCAAGCCAAATATATCAACAAGCAACTACAAGAAATGTTTGCGTTTTTACATACTCACATCTTGCTTTGTTGCTGGCTTTCGCAGAAGTGGAAGGCAAAGCAAAAGCTTAACAACTTTTAGAACGAATTTTCGAAACAATTCCTGCACTTAATCCATCAAAAAACGCGACTGATTATTGGTTAGCTATCAATAAAACAATGCTTTCGTTTTCTAAAAAGATTGAACCTCTTTGGAATATTGAGAAAGAAGCAGCAACTCAATCTATTTCAATCGCCAAAGAGGAAGCATTGACTTTCCTCGCACAAGAGCGAGAAAAAATAATGCGAATGAGCCACAAAGAAGCTCTAAAAGAACTTATCAAGGTTCATAAGATTGAAAGTAGAATTAAAACAATAATTTCTATTTCTGATAATGGATTGTTTAATATTAAATAATTTTAATATGGATAAATTCATAAACCAAATAATTGAAGGAAACTGTGTAGAAGTAATGAAACAGTTTAAAAATGATGTGATTGATCTAACAGTTACTTCACCTCCTTATGATGATTTAAGAAATTATAAAGGCTACATTTTCCCGTTTGAAGAAATAGCACAACAACTTTATCGTATTACTAAGCCAGGTGGAATTGTTGTTTGGGTAGTTGCAGATGCAACCATTGATGGTTCGGAAACAGGAACAAGTTTCAATCAGGCTCTGTACTTCAAAGAAATTGGTTTTAACCTTCATGACACTATGATTTTCCGAAAGAGAAACCCTATACCACAAATTTACAGAAAACGCTACAATAATGAATTTGAATATATGTTTGTTTTAAGCAAAGGATTTGTAAAAACTCACAACCCTATTTTGGTTGACTGTATGCATGCAGGACTTGAACTAAATGGAACGACCTATAAAAACTATTCAAAAAATGAGCAAATAAGAGAAAAACTTGCTAAGCCTGTTAAAGACAAAAAAATTAAAGGGAATATTTGGGAGTATGTGGTTGGTAAAAAGGATGAAGACCAGGAAGCTAAAGGCCATCCCGCACCTTTCCCTTGCCAACTTGTGAGAGACCATATTATTTCTTGGACAAATCCTGGAGACATTGTTTTAGACCCTATGTGTGGTAGTGGTACAACTCCAAGGGTCGCTTGTGAAATGGGCAGACAATACATTGGTATTGACATAAGCCACGAATATTGCGAATTAGCAAGACAACGCGTAAAATTGATTCAGATGCAACCAAGGCTATTTTATGTAGAAGATTCTCTTGATGAGCACATTATTAATCATAAAGAAGAGGCTCAACAGCCAACAGCGGTTTTGCATAAGGTCGAGAACAGAGCTAAATTACAAGATAGTGCTTCTAAAAAAAGGTAGTACTAAGTTGAAAAATTTGTTTTCTAAATCCCCCACTTCACCAAGGTGCCAAATGTTCGCTGATCTATTTTTTCATGAAAGTGGTCGTGTCTCTGTAGGGTTAACCTCAAGCGGAGATAAAATAATGCCGGGTTTTGTGCACACTACGATGGAAAACTCCGGAGCAATAAAGTTATTATTCACACAGTCAATAACCGTAATTTCATTTTTATGAATGGAGGAATGATTATTTGTGATGGCTATAAAGGCATGATAAAGATAATAGATGCAAAATTGATTACCTTACATTATCGATTGCGGATCCATATCAAAAATTAACCTTACATCACGGTACTCCGAATTTTTCTGATATGCACCGTACTCTGTTTTAATTGCATTCCGCAAATGATTGCCCGCTATGTCAACTTCTCTCAAACTCCGGACTATGATTATAAAGCGGTATTCCTCACGGAGTCGTGCAATAATTGCTGTGGAGGGTGGAGATACTTTCAGAAAGTTTTTATACCGAAGTAATCTTCTGTAAAAATCACTGAGGGCATTTAATGCCTTTTTTTCATCTTTATTTCTTGACTCCACAATACACATCTTCGTAAAAGGAGGATAATTCAGGCGCTTTCTGTTAAATATTTCTCTTTTATAAAATGCATCATAGTCATACGCTACAACACTTTTAAGAATTGGATGAGAATCATTTTGAGTCTGAATAAGTACTTCACCTTTCACCGTATTTCTTCCTGCCCTGCCGGCAACCTGAGTAAGTAATTGAAATGTTCGTTCATCAGCTCTGAAATCGGGTAACCACAAATTTGTCTCAGCCGAAACTACACAAACCAATGTAACTCTGGAGAAATCAAGCCCCTTTGCAACCATCTGCGTACCGACAAGAATATCAATTTCTCCTGTTCTAAACCTGTTTAATACAGAACTCAGATATCCTTTTTTGGTCAGGGCATCAGAATCTATTCTGCCCATCACTGCAGTAGGAAAATAGAACGACAATTCATCTTCGACCTTTTCCGTTCCTGCACCAAAAAATTTAATGGCATGTGAACCACATTGTGTACACTCATTCGGAACCGGTTTAGTGTAACCACAATAGTGACACTCCAATATATTCTTATTAATATGATGTATCATCGAGACAGAACAATTCACACAAGTTTCAATATGTCCACATTCAAAACAATACACCTGAGTGGAAAAACCTCGCCTGTTCTGAAGAACGATTACACCTTCTTTCTTTTTAAGCCGTTCATCTATCTTCTCAAGCATTATTCTGGAAAATATATTTTCCATTTTTTTCTGCTTTCGCTCAATTACGACATTAACAAGGTTAATCACCGGCAGTTGTGCGTCATCAACACGCGATTTTAATTCAAGTAAAGAATATTTTCCCGAAAGAGCATTCTGCATACTCTCCACCGAGGGAGTTGCCGAACCAAGAATCACCGGACAACCACATAATTTCGCTTTCATTATTGCAGAATCTCTGGCATTGTACCTTGGGGCAGGGTCCGACTGCTTATAGCTCGCATCGTGCTCTTCATCGACTACTATTAGTCCAATGTTATCTAATGGAGCAAATAAAGCTGATCTCGCCCCGATAACAACATTTATACTACCGGAGCGGATCTTTTCCCAGCTATCGAATCTCTCACCGGCGGCTATTTTGCTGTGTATAACGGCTACTGAATTATGTAATTCTTTTATGAAGCGTGAGGTAATTTGCGGTGTAAGTGAAATTTCCGGAACCAGCACCAGAATTTTTTTCCCCAGTTCTATAACTTTTTTTGCAAGCTCAATATAAACCAATGTTTTACCGCTCCCCGTAACACCATGCAGGAGAAAGACTTTAAAGACTCCTTCCTGTATAGCATTTTGCACTGCGTTTTTCACTGAATCCTGTGCTTCTGTTAATTGGTATTTTTGTAATTCATCTACATAAGACTCTTTGTATGACCGCTCCACTCTTTTGGAAAAGGACACGAGGAGAGATTTTTTAACCAACGCGTTAATTGCCCCCTGATTTACCTTTAATTCTTTTAACACATCTTTCATTGCCACACTGCCGCCTTTTAATTTCAGCATATACAACATAACTTCAAGTTGTCGCGGCGATTTTCTTTCAATTTCAGGAAGATATTCATAAACTTCTTCCTCCGGCATTTCTATCCGTAACCATATTTCCGACTTCTCTTTGATCTTTGGTTTTTCAACCTCATCCAATATGGTTATTGCACCTGCTATGTGAAGCTGTCGCAACAGGGAATATATCCCCGATTTTTTAAATTGTTTTCGTATTGAACTGAAACTATGTACATCTTTATTAAGCAGAAATGTTAATACCTGATAACGCAGTGATAGTTGTTTTTTTTCGAGGCTCAATAATCGACTGCATTCATTCCTGTCGATTATAATCTTTCTTGACGATTGAACATCACTGCCAAACGGTGAGGCAAGCCTCAGGACTTCCCCGAGCGAACAAAGATAATAGTCCGCCATCCATTTATAAAATTGGAAATCTGCAGAAGAAAAAAGAGGTATTTTATCAATTACATCGAGCACTGTCTTTATTTTGGAGAGCTCAAGACCTTCGGCAGGCGATTCATCTATTCGCACACAATAACCGGTAACAACTCGTTTCCCAAAAGGCACAAGCAGTCTTATACCGGGGACAACAAGCTGTGAAAGTTCAGGTGGTATAGCGTAATGAAATTCTCTATTCAGAGGAACCGGAAAAACAACAACTGCATACAATGAAATAACAACAGCGATTATTTAGAAAGGTATTTACGCGCTTCAGAGAGAAGATCACGGGCTTTTGCCGGTGTGTTGCCCGAAAGTATTTCAAAAATCATTTCTTTTGTTTCGGCTTTCCACATAATCCGTTTATATTCATCTGTTTTTACTACTTCTCCGTTTGTTGTTACTATACTGTCCTCAACCTGCATAGTAAGAAAATAGAAACCATCCTGGAAACGAATTCCTTCAACACGGGAAATATCATCGAAATTATAATTCATTACACCATTAAGTTTACCTTCTTTCTCAAATAGTTTTCTCGATGTAATATGTTTGCCCTCTCCTGCCATTTCTGAGATAAATTCAGAACTATTCAAAGCATATTCGAAAAGATTTTTTTTATCTTCCTGAAATTCTTTGTTTCCAATTGCGTCAGAACGGATGTTATAAAATGTTACTTCAACATTTCCTTTCATTTCATTATCCATCACAATTCTGTAATGCACCTTTTCTACAACAAGACAGCCACTAAACAGAAAAAGCAATGGAAGAAAAAACAATTTTTTCATTTTATTCTCCTTATAGTACGGGTGATTCTAAATATGAAATAGTTTTGGCTTCTGTATTCAACTCTGCTAATGCCCCATAAGGAATTGTAAGCTTGTTCACAATGTGTCCAAATGACATTCCATAAACAGTGGGGATTTTAAAACCATACAGGCGATCATACAAAACTTCGCTTAAAGTAAAAGAATTTCCAATACCCGATTTTTCCTCTTTCGGCTCACACTTCGAAAATACCCCCAACATTATCCCACTGCATTTTTCAATTTTTCCTGACTGTATAAGTTGCGTAAGCATACGATCGATGCGGTAAGGCTCTTCACCAACCTCCTCAAGAAAGAGAATTGCTCCGGTTGTATCCGGTTCATATTTCGTTCCAATCAATGAGACAAAAATAGATAAATTACCACCCATTAATCTGCCCTTTGCTATGCCGGATTGAATAGTAAAAGGTATGTAGGCGGATGAAGTATTTTCTTCGATTGCATTAGAAAACGGTAAGAAATCAGGTGAAACAAGTGTCCTGGTAAAATTGGAGATCGAATAGTTGTTGAAACTGGAGATACCGACCGGTCCATGAAATGAGATGAGTCTGCACTTTTCCCACAGCGCTATATGCAAAGCCGTTATATCGGAATACCCAATAAGCGGTTTGGGATTACGGGCGATTAGTTCATAATCCAATAAATCGAGCAAGCGGGAAGCGCCGTATCCGCCACGCGTACATATAATGCCCTTAACATCTTTATCTGCAAACATAGTATTAAGGTCCTCAGCCCTTTGGCTATCCGTGCCGGCAAGATAACCAGTTCGATTTAAAACATTCAATCCTGTTTTTACTTTAAAGCCAAGAGATTGAATGTTCGTGATACTTTCTGAAAGTTCCTTTTCTGTAATAAATCCAGCCGGAGAAACCAGTCCAATCGTATCACCGATTTTCAACCGCCAGCCTCGTTTTACTTCGTCTGTTCCCTGTATCGAGGAGATTGAACCGGCATGAGAGAAAAAACTCCCCGCTGAAACAATAGCTAACGACTTTAAAAATTCTGAGCGTTTCATTAATACTTAAGCCCCTTTCAGATAAAACTCTTTCCTGCCATATTTCTTACCGTTAATAATGATTTCGACGAAGTGTTTACCAAAATACATTTTACGGGTGGTGATTTTTTTCAGCGGATGTTTTTTTGTTATAAATAATTTTTCACCGTTATACTGTTCTTTTTTTGTCAACTTAAATATTTTTAGCGAGTGTTTCCCGCTTGCCTTGAGAAAATGTATGCAGTAATCTATCATTAATGAGGATTTTTTTCCTTGAGTGCTGTTGATCTCGAATGAAAATTCTAACATTTCTCCCAATTGTACGGACTTCTTCTTCAAGGTGAATTTGTTCACTTTAATATACCCATCATCTTTGTACCCCAGTATAGAGAGTATTTCAGGATTTCCCATTTTAACAAGAGAACGGGAGGCATGCTTCACAAGCCACTTTGTTCCCTCGTTATCAAATTTACTCCAACGGCGAATGAGCGCAACTGCAACATCCGGGTTATCTTTGCTGATATCATTAATGTTATTAGCAACAGAGCGCCTGACCATAAGATTTGGGTCTTCTTTCAAACACTCCAATAATTCAATTACATCTTCCGGATTCCTTTGAAATTCAGGAAGTCGGATACCCCATGGCAGGCGTGGTCGGGTTCCCTCAGATACCAACCGACGCACGAAAGGATCTTTATCTTTCACCCATTTTCTGAGATAACGAAATGTACGGTCCTTATTAAGCAGAATATATTGCCTGATATCCCATTCGCAAGAAAAGCGTTTTGTTAATTTGTAAATTGCCGACATTGATAAGTCGAAGTATTCCTTCCCATACTCACCAACATACATATTGAGTGGCAGGATTAAGAACCCTTTCATCCCTTCAAGTTCCTCTTTATTCAATTCCCCAGGAAGCGATTGACATAATATCTCTACTGCTTCAGGGTAAGAAACGGGTAAATATTTATGCAAAACTCTTGTAATAAGTTTTGCCCTATTCATTAGCTCAAGAGAAGGTAATTCTTTCATTACATCACTAACAAAGTCATCGAGGGGAAAAATCGGATATACCGATTGAATCCGTGAACCAATTACATGTACAGTTTTCTTATTATAAATGTCCTTTAGAAGGGAACCGGATGCCATACTACAATCGTAAAATTATTCAATCAGGTAAAATATCATAATAGGAGGGAATGTGGAAAAAGAAAAATGCGGATTTTAAAGTTTTAAAATTAAGAAGGAGATGTCTCTGAATTCTTCATACTATAAACGAAGAAACCGGAGGACATCTCCTTCAAAATATATTAAAGGTCGAAACTGAGTCCGTAACGAATTGCAAAATCGGGCAGACCAAAAATCGTTGCACCAATTCTCAGATTGTCAAATAATGTATATTCTCTGATAATGGCGAAACCTGTTGGCAACGGAACACCGAATATGTCCTCATATGATTTTTTATCTTTTGGGCTAAACCCTTCAGCAATTCCATCTCCAACAAGAAGTCCGCTTTCGACACGATAAGTGGGATTTTTATATTTCGTTATACCACCAAACAACTGAAATAACATACCATCGAAATCGAGACAAAATACTCTGAACGGAATGAGAAGCCAGGAAGCACCTTTAACCTTATCTGCGAGTTGAACCTGAACAGCTGATTTCACTGCAAAATTAAGGTTCTTGCCAATCTTGTACTTCCCGTACTCAAAAGAAAACTCATTGAGATATTTTACAAAATTCAGCCCAAACCAAAAACTTCCCCATTTAACATCACCACCTATTGAGAATGTGGAGGGATAGATGGTTTTTATATCTTTCGTAAATTCATTTTTTGTTGGCACTGTAAGATTGGGATTAGCAAGATCAAGCGAATCAATAAGAATATTCAAAGCATTATCTCCCTCGCCTGTGAGCGTGCCGGTAAGAAATTTTGGTTGATAACTCTCTGTAAAAGCATTAGGGTCACTCATAGAAAATTCAGGAACGATATCTAAAGCCATTACAAGATTCCATGATTCCGAAGATTGCACAACACCAAACCGATATCCCCATGCATCGGTTTTATAGTCACCTTTCAGACGATAAAAAAAGTCGTTTGTCTGACCAAGACTGCGGTCGATAGTCGGGTCATTCGGATCATTAAAGTGGTATTCTTTTGTTTGATTCATTGCAAGATAACCATTAATGAGCATATTAATATTTATATACTCATTTACTTCGTACCGGGTAAGAGCAAAGCCAACATTTGTTTTACCGAAGGATGAGTTGAATACTTCTCCGGCTAAGCCAGCAGTCATAGTATTGACCCTAAAAGCAAATTCAGATACAAAAGAAGTAGAGAGAGGTAAATCGATTGCGAATTCCTGATCGGAAACCTGTTTAGTTGATTCCATCTTCATTCTGATTCCGGTCATTAAGAAATTTGATCTAATATCAATCGGGTAATACACGCCAAAGCCCAATACTATTTTCTCATAAACCGGAACTCCAAGAGCAAAAGCGCCGAAATTACCTGTTTGTGAAAAACCGAAATTCCCGATTTTCGTATCAGTGCGGGCTCCATCTTTACTAAAAATAAAAGTTGTAGTATCTTTCAAAAAATCTGTTGTACTGGAACTGATATTTTTATTGAGGTCTTTTTCATAATCCAGTCCGAAAGTTTTATTGCTGATACCAAACTTCGTGTCAAAGAAAATATTCGGATTTTTCAGCAATGCAATCTCAGCCGGATTTGTGAAAATAGCCGCAGGTCCTGAACTAATTCCGGGTGCAATTACTCTACCAAAACTACCGCTTCCCATTCCTCCGCCCATCACATTCAGACCAAAATTTAACTGAAAGTTCAGTTCTCCTCCATTCCAATATCGCAGAATTGGAGTATCGGACTGTGCTCTGAAAAGGGAGGTAAATAACAAAGCAAATATGAAAACACTTCTGAATTTCATTTTCTTCTCCTTTCCTAGAATGTTAGTCCGACAGTAAGCCGGTTTGAATTGGCAAATTGTTCGATAAGATGAGTATAATCAAAACTCACTCTCATTGAACTGATTTTGACATTCATTCCGAAACCGAAAATATACTTTTCATCATCTTCAGTGTTAATAAAATTCTGAATACCTGCCCGCAGAAAAATAATTTTAAATAATCGGATTTCAGTACCTCCGCGGATTTTATTGCTCACATCTTTTGCAAAAGAAGGAGAATAATCAGCAGTGACTATCATATTTTCAAAAACATTGAATGAACTTCCGATAGTAGTTTCCATTGGAATGTTTTCAGAATAATTTCCTTTTGTCTTTGCGTCAGGATTATCAACTCTGGAATCCCAGGATACAGGTGAAAAAAGATCCCGTATCATTAACCCAAACTGAACTTTTGGTGTTAAACGATACATAGCGCCGACATCAATACCAAACCCATTTCCTTTCCCCTTTACCTGATTAAGTCTGCCTAAAGCGATTTCATCAGGTTCAAAAACTATCATATCTGCATCATCAATCGAATTATCACCGAATGATGCTATTCTGTATTTCAGATTGATGCCAAGAGAAAAATCACCAACTTTTCGTGCATACCCGCCAAGTATGGTCATTTCACTCAGTGCCTTGTCACCGGAAGAAATGAGAGCGAGGCCGGCGCCATCCAGACCTTTTGTAATTGGCATTGCGTAAGAAATAGCATTGTAGGTTATTAAATCGAATATTTTAGCGTACGAAAAAGAAGCTTCATTCGATTCAAGTCCTACCAACCCCGAAGGATTACAAAATAGACAATTTACATCGTTAGCTAAACCAACATACGCTCCGCCAAGAGCTACAGGTCTGGCGCCCATACCTATATCAACAAATGCCGCAGGAATGTTTCCTAAATCCTGACTAAAGAGCGAGTGTGCCAGGAGGAAATAAATTATCAATAAGAATTTTAATGCTTTCATTTTTTACCTCTTTTCAATTTCTTGTTACTTTATTAGGACAAGAGGAATTTTTTCAGAGACTTCTCCACCCGGATCTTTCGCAGTTATTACTACAACATACCGTCCGTTCAAGGCAAGCATACCGTCATCGTTATATCCATCCCAGGTGATTTCTTTTATACCGGTACGACTTCCATACCGTCCCGGCATTTGCAAATCGTTTTGCAACAGAGTTCTCACCAACTCTCCGCGCATATTATATATTTTAATTGTTACGCTTGCCGGCGGTTGAATGCAATTAAGGAAGTATCCGATCTTAACGGGAGCTACTTCCGGTGAGAAAGGATTGGGTAGAACAGCGGCATATTTAATTCCTAGCGGTTCATTGGTAACCAGTACAGAATACTCACCGAATTGCGTCATACCTTTATAGGAGAGTCCATCTACTTCGATATTAGCTTCATCCATCTCCGATTCCGATTTACCTAATGTCGTTACCGCATTACTTGTTAAAGGATTCCACGAATTGAAATTGATATCATAATATCCTATAGATTTTTGTCCGCCAAAAAGTTTCAGAGAATTATCTATGGGCAGTATCAATTCAGCCGCTTTTTGGAGTGAGTCGCCCGGCAATGCCTGATCAGCATCGTATATTATAAAATATTGCTTGTCCGACACGACATAAGAAGTTTTACCCGTTGGTGGGGAATAATTTTTCTTACCCGGACCAAACAATGGCTTGGAGAGGGTTAAACGAATCGGCACATTAACAGCATTTGATGGGAGTGATATAGACATTCCCTGTTTATCTGTCAGCAATTTTGCAATTCCGGGTACAACATCCGCATATACTGTTACATCAACACTACCCGATTTACCTGCAACAGAATCTTTTGCAATAATTGTGACCGTTCCGATAAATGTTGAATCTACAGGTTTAAAGAATCCGGATGAGGTTATCGTTCCTGCCTGAGGAGGATTAAGCGACCATTGTAATGAACTACCAAGTATTATAACTTTTGAACTGGTATCCTCTCCGGTGTAATTAATCTGAATACCGCCCGATTTATTATTTAATAACGGAACCGGACTGTTTACAGTGATTTTCTTCAAAACACCTGAGGTAACAACAACATCAGATGTTTGATTGACAACTGTTCCGCGTAAAGTAGCAGTAACTGTTACTTTATATGCTCCGGGAGCGGAAGCAGAGAGAAGCACCTGTGAACTATCCAATGGATCGGGATAACTGATACTAAGTGCATTATTGTTCAGTGTCCACTTCAATTTACCCGATGGCGCTGAGCCTGCAAAAGCGGTATCTAAGGAGAGATTCAATCCATCTTTTGTTTTTGCTTTTATCAGATAAGAATCTCCTACCCGCAAATTAACATTACTTATCGCCGGTTCAAACTCAACCGATGAGAGTAAACCTTTGGCACCCGGTTTTAATGTCGTAACCGGCGTAGTAAAAACAATGTTTCCCGGTTCGGTTACCTTAATATAATATGAAACATCGCTCAGAGAAAACAGCGCCGGAATTGATGCTGTAAATGAAGAGGTACCTTTGGTCATACTGACACTAATAAATTCTCCGGTGCCCTGTTTATAGAAGAGAGTAGCTGCAGCGCCGGTCGTATTTCCTTTAAATGATACTACAACAGGAGCAGATGAAGATGCCTCAATAGAAGCCACAGGTGTGTGTTTATATTTCAATGACACGGTTCGTGAGACGGTAGTAGTGTCATTTGGAAGATCAATAACCGTGAGTGCCTCATTAGGAACAAGATATTCATCTTTTAACATATTGATCTTATATCGGCCGGCAGAGAGGTTAGCAGAGGAATTAAACTGCCCGTTTGAGCCGGTAACATCGCTGATAACATTACCATCTGGTCGGACAAATTTAATATCGACTCCTGCAAGAGCGGCTACTCCATCGTTGATTGATACTGTTACTTTACCCGATGGCAATATGATATTATTCAGTTGAATCGTTTGTCCCGATTGCGCAGGAGTAATTTTAACAATTTGAGAAATTGGCACAATTGAGGAGCCGCTAATTGTGAGATTATAAACTGTGGTATCGGCTGATGGATTAATAGGTAAATCGGTAAATTCAAATTGTCCGCTAGTGTTGGTTTTTACCTCAAGTGTAGTTGATGAAACCGCACGGGCGGTAAGTCCCGAAACTCCTGTGCCGGCATACAACACTTTACCTTTTAAACTCGCCGAAGATCGTACTATCGTGAGATTCTGTCCCGTTTTAATCTCGCCATTATTAAGGCTAATATCGAGTGTATCCGAAATATATCCGGTTAATGTTGCAATAAGTTTAAGTGAACCACCGGATAATTGATTGAAAAGATATGAACCATCACTTGCTGTAAGTGCAGTTGAACTAATTCCTGTAGATAAATTCCTTAATTTAACCGTAGCACCTAGTAATCCTGTTCCGGTGCCTGCTACAACCTTTCCACTTACGGATGATGAGTTTGGTGTAAGCGTTACATTTTCGGTGAGGTTTCCATTATTAGTAATGGTTATTGTTTTTTGTAATGGATTTGCGGTATATCCATCTTTTTGTACCGTTAAAGTGTACTGCAATGCAGGAATCTGAGTAAATATCGCTTCACCGGTATTGTTCGTGGCTGAATTATAAACATATTGTGTATCGCTGCTTACAACACTTACAATAGCATTCTGAACAGCTTTTCCGGTGTTGTCGAGCGCCTTTACGCTTACACTACCGGCATTTGCCGATGCAGTAAAGTTTGCAGTTTTCGAATCTTCGATACCTAGTGTAACCGATGTAGTAGAGGGAGAAAAGTTGAATCCTGCCTTTTGTGGTTGAACAGAAAATGTTCCATTAGTAAGGAAAGCAACTTCATAACTTCCATCGGAGCCGGAAACAGTAGTAAATTCTTCCTGCGTTGCAGTATTTCGCACCAGTACTGAAGCTGAAGGAGTACCTACATTTCCGCTCACTTTAGATTTTGAGATGACGGAAATCAAATTTACCGGTCCGTATGTCACAACTCCCGGAGCAATAGTGAATGAGGTATCATCATTTCCATAACCCTCTCTGAAAATCTCGGTAGCAAGAGTATAAGTTGCATTTGGAGCTACATTATCGAATGTAAAATTTCCATTATTGTCAGTTGTTGTAGTTTGTATATCCTGCCCTGACACTAATTTCAATGTAGGACTAAACGAGAGTAAACCACCGGATTGGTTCTTTACTGTACCTGTAACTTTAGAAGTATTTGCATTCATCGTTATATTAACTGTCAAACTGTCTGAAAGTGTATAGGTGTTTGTGAATGTCCCGTATCCCTGCTTATATGCCGTTAAATTGTATGTCCCCGGTGAAAGTTCACTAATTAAAAATACCCCTGATAAGTTTGTTGTGCCATTACCGCTACCGGTATTACCGGAAAGTGATACATTAACGCCCTGCAGATTATTTCCGGAGCCATCTTTAATTGTTCCAGAAATTTTTGCAACATTTGGATTGAGCGCTGTAAATGTAGCCGTCCCATTTAATGTTGACGATGTAAGGATAACATTTATAGTTTCTGAGGAGCTGTAACCACTCCTTGAAACTGTAACTACATAAGTACCTAAAGACAATCCTGATATTTCGTATGCACCATCGGCACCGGTCAAAGCTGTAAATTGCATACCCGAAGATGTAACCGCTATCACTGATGCCTCCGCAACTGCTGTTCCCCCGGAGGTTTTTACTGTTCCTGAAATTTTTCCGGAAAGTGTAGTCAGCGCAATATTAAGTATCTTATTGTTACCGTCCTGAATGGTATATGATGAAATTAAAGAATCGGCAAATCCCTGCTTACTAAAGCGAATTGTATAACTCCCTGTTGTAAGTCCGGAAACCGTATAAGTTCCCGATTGATTGGTTGTAGATGTACCTCCACCGGAACTTCCCAAAACCGATACAAGTACACCTTCAATTGCCACACCCGAACTGTTTTTTACTGTACCGGTTATTGTTGCAAAATTTTCATTAACAGTTAGATTAAGATTAGATACCACCTGTCCAAGATTTACCGTAAATGAGAGGCTATCAGAAGTGTACCCCGGTTTTACTGCCTTCAATTTGTAACTTCCTGCAGTTAATCCCAAAAAATAACTTCCTGAAGTAGAGGAAATTGTGCTGTCGATAAGGATTCCTGTATTCGCATTGTAGAGGTAAATTTTAACAGATCCAACGGATTGTATTTGACTGTTACGAGTTACCCCCGCAATACTCGTTGGATTCGGAGAAAGGGTCGCATTTACAACCACCGTTGCACCAGCGCTAAGCGAAGAAAGCTGTTGTGTAAATGATGAGTATCCGGTTTGACTGATTCGCAATGAATAAGTTTTCCCGGCCTCAACAGAAATCGCATATTCTCCGTTAACATTGGTTAGAGTTGAAAATGTATTTGTTGTATTCGAAACTTCAGTAATAGTTACAGTTGCAGAATTGAGTGCTGAATTTCCACTTCGAACAGTTCCCTTGATTAATGTTGTGTTTTGAATAAGAGAAAAATTGCGGTTGCCACTTACCTGTCCTGCACCCACAACCGTAGTATCCGGAGCCGATTGTTCGAAGCCCGATTTTGAAGCCTGTAAAATCCATGTTCCGGGCTGTATGTTAAACTGATACTGCCCATTACCATCCGAAGTAACAGTATAACTTTGTGTACCTGAAACAGCAGTAACAGATGCGTTTGCCAAAGGCAGACCGGCACTTAATACAGAACCGGTAATTGTCGCTGCATTTGGAGAAAGTTGAAAATTAATACCGCTCAATGACTGCCCGTGAGTTAAACTTACTGTAACAGTTGCAGGAGTAATAAAACCTGATTTCGTAACAGTTAGTGTATGAGTACCTGCCGGAAGACTTAACTGGTAATTACCTGTGCCAAGGGAAAGTGTACTTACAGTTCCATTAGAAATTGTCGCGTCACCAAGTAAAGCACCACCGGTTTGGGTTATAACTCCCGATACCGAGGAAGGATTTGGTGACATAGTAAAATCAACACCGTTGAGAGTCTGCCCGACAGTGACCGTGATTTGTGTGCTTGTATTTGGAGTATATCCTGTAGCAGAGGCTGAAATTACATAAGTCCCCGATTTCAGGCTGAATGAATATTGTCCCAGAGGTCCTGTAGTGGTTGTAATCGTCTGTCCACTTGCAGGTGTTGCTTTCACTTCAACACCGGCAAAAGGAACAGTACTTGTTTGACCTGTTCCGGAAAGAACCCGATAAACATATCCACTTACCTGATTTGCACGGGGCACAAGTATAAAATTCTGATTTTGTGAATTCTGCCCGCTTGATAGAGTTATTGTTTTTGCAGGCGGACTTACGAATCCTGTTTTACTTACCTCAACAGTCCATGTACCCGATGTTAATGCGAACGAATAATTTCCGCTTGCATCGCTATTGGTTTCCTGTACGATTGCTCCCTTTGTAGCCCGAACTTTCGCAAGTTGTACAGCCTCGCCTTCATCATTTTTTATTACTCCCGAAATAGAAGCATTATCAAGAGTAAGAATAAAAGCTGTTGATAAGATGACCTGCCCTGTATCTACTGAGATAGTTGTTTGTGCAGGCGAAAGATATCCGGGCTTTGAAACATTTACCCTATAGGAACTTTTGGGTAATGAGATTGCAAAATTACCTGTTGCGGTTGTTGTTGTATTTGAAACACTGTTAGTGAGAATATCAGTAAACTGAACGACAGCATCTCGTACAAACGCTCCGGACTGATCTTTTACGGTTCCACTTACGGAAGAAGGAAAGGGTCTAACATAAAGAGTAATTTCATTTGTGGTTGTGCCGGTTACCGAAACAAAAAAGGTAGAATCGAAGTATCCTTGTTTCGATGCACGGAACTGATAGGAATCGGAAGGCAGACTATCGGATAAAGTTTGACTGTTTGAAACAACATAAGGTAGCCCCGGTGCAAACCCTCCGGTTGTTGAATTAACATAAAAATTGTAATTAACAAGATTTGAATTATCCACTGATGATTTTAACTGCACCCTGAATTTGCTCATCTGAATTGAATAATTAAAAACCCGTTTTGGACTTGAAACGCCTGCCCCTGTATTTGTGTTAGGCACAACGAACCAAACATATTTACCACGAAGTAAATTTACACGAGCAGGAAAATCAATCAAAGTGTTTGTAGTTGTTGCATTCCAAATAGGCACATCAATTTCCTGATTGCTACCGGCAAATTGTGTTACACGATTAAAAAGATATATCGTATAACTATTTGCTCCCTGTACTGCATCCCATTGAAACCGAATTGTCGGTGAAGCTTCAAAAGTTTGATTATTCTCAGGAGCTATCAGATTAGGGGCTGAAATAACAGCGTTATTTTGATAAGTAAAACTGGTTATACCGCCAAACACTGTTGAGGCAAAAGCAACATCCGATGGATCATACAAATTAAGAATAGTGTAATAATAGGTATTTCCGGGAAACAGCGGTATTGCCGATTGAGTAAAGGGAGAAGCCGGACTGATTTGTCCATAAGTGGCACTGTTAGTTGTGCTGATATAATCCCAGGTGACATTTGCTCCAGATACACTGATATTATTATTGGAATCGGTTCGTACAACAAACGGAGTGCTTGAAACAATAATCCAGTAAGCAGGCACGCCCGCAATGGAACTCCAACGAAATAAAGGTGTTCCCGAAGTCACATTTCCCTGTGGTTCTAATGGTGTTGGTGCAGTGGACGATTCAACAACAAACTGCACTTCATTAGAATAATCTATAGTGGTAGGATTCGCGTTAAAATCTGCTTGAATACCGGAAAGCGTTGTGGCTGAGGAATTTGTTATCCGTCCATAATACCTACCGGTGGAAAGATTAAGCGGCGCTTGAGATGGAATAAAGGCTTTCCGTTTACCACTAACCGATAATTCCCTGAAGTTATAATTACCGGTTGATGTTCCGATACGAAATCTAGCCGAGCCGGATAACGATTTTGACCAGTTGAGAACAACACTATCTGAGGATCCGTAAAACAGTTTTATTATAGGTGTTGTACGCCCTGAGGTATAGCCCCTTGGGGGTTCAAGTATTACAGTCTGGGAGTAACCTCCCGTAATGAGGAGAAGCGCTAAAAACAGGGCAAGAGTAACCATTTTTTTCATATAATTCCTGCACTTTTTATTATTAAATTCTAACAAAAACGAAAAGAACTTTCCTCGTAATTAATTTTATCCGGTTTAAGAACTCCCCTGAACTTAACTCCGGAAATAACATTACTTAAAATTGACTTGAATAACACACAACTTTAATGGATGGAATTCATAGTATAGGTAAAATAGCGAAATAAAGGAAATATATCAAAATTTCATTAATCATTACCATGCATTTATTCAATAAAATCAGTATTCACAGTTTTTTAAACTTCGAACTTTACGAAAAAATACAATGCAGGATAAAGCCGGCGTTTCATAGTGATATAATGTTATCACTTAAAAAAACAAAAAAATTAAATG
>CAYTLQ010000083.1:0-3831 GCA_964438715.1 uncultured Ignavibacteriaceae bacterium | reverse complement strand
GGTAATTTCAACGACAGTTCATTACAATTTTTTGGTAAAAGTTTCAAAAATAACTGGAATACGAAAAAAGAACGATCAGCACTAAATGGCTCATATAAATTCTCTATCGGTCACAGGCTTTCTTTCTCAGAAACGGATATTCTTGGTCTTGTTGGTTCTCTTTCTTATTCCAGCGGATTTGATACGAAAGATGTTAGAAGAAGAACTTATGAATTTGGTGGCGAAAAATATGATTTCACAGGTAATGTTAACACATATAATGTTACCTGGGGCGCCCTTCTTAATGTAAGTTATAAATTCCTTGGCACTAATAAAATAAGTTTGAAGAATATTTATAATCAGGATGGGGAAGACGAAACCGCTGTTTATAAAGGTATCGATTATGGTATATCGCAATACAGGGAAAGAACATCTCTACGGTTTGTATCAAGGTCTCTGCTATCAACTCAATTATTAGGTGAGCACCAGTTTGATTTGATTAATGGGGTGAATTTGCAGTGGAATACCAGTTATGCAATCTCGAAAAGGGATGAACCTGATGTGAGGAGATACATTTATTCAAAAGACGCACTGGATGAAGAATCTGTCTTACGATTCCAACTGGATCCATCATTAGCGAACAGATTTTATGGAGATCTTGATGATAAGATTTACGGAATGAACGCTGACATTACAATAAAAGCATGGGATAATCAACCTTATATACCCAATATAAAAGTCGGATTTCTTTTAGATAAAAAAGAACGGAATTTTGACGCCCGTACCTTTGGTTTCAGGAATGTTGTCGGTGGTAATTTCTTCCGTGAGGATTCAATTCTTATGGGGTCTGTTGAGAATATTTTCGTCCCTGAAAATTTTGAAAATAAGTTTATTGAAATTCAGGAAATAACCAAGAAAGCAGATTCTTATTACTCTCGTCAGTCTATTTTCTCCTCGTATTTGATGTTCGATTTTTCAATATTACCAAATCTGAAACTGATAACAGGTTTAAGATGGGAAAATTCACGACAAAATCTTGAGTCTTTTACAATTACGAATGAAGCCGTAAATATCAGTAATGTTTATGATGATTATTCGCCAAGTTTCAATCTTACATATTTCTATGATGATTTAACAAATATTCGATTTGCTTACAGTAAAACCCTGGCTCGTCCTGAATTCAGAGAGTTGGCTCCTTATTCCTACTTTGATTTTCTTTCATTTGAGTTAGTGGAAGGTAATCCCAACCTAAAACGGACGCTAGTGGACAATTTTGATCTCCGCCTTGAAGTATTTCCGGGTGCCGGGGAATTATTGGCTGTCAGTTTATTTTATAAATCCTTCCGTAACCCAATTGAACAAATTCTGAAACCATCATCAAATAGCGAAGCGATCCGGTCCTTTGATAATGGTAAGAAAGCAAACAATTATGGTTTTGAACTCGAAGTAAGGAAGAATTTTTCGTTTATTAACGAAGATCTACGGGCATTGTCCTTTGTTGGAAATCTTAGTCTAATTGATTCGAAGATTGAACTTAATCAAACAACCAACAGTTCCGGTACTTCTTTTCAGGAAAAAGAAAGACCTTTACAAGGTCAAGCTGATTACATTTTTAATCTCGGATTGTATTACGATCAATACGAAAATGGTACATCTGCATCAATTGTTTATAATAAAACCGGTCATAGGATTTCCCGTGTTGGTGTAGCAGGGCTGGGTAATGTTATTATCAAACCAAGAGATCAGGTGGATATTTCTGTTTCTCAAAAAATTTATAGTTCAATAGGCTTAAAATTAACTCTGAGAGATGTATTTGCGCAGGATTATATTCAATATCAACAAACTCCAACGGGCGATAAGGAAACAGAGAGTTATAAAACTGCGGCAACTTTTTCTCTGAGTTTATCTTATTCATTTTAGAATTTACTAACCAAAAACAACGGAGACATAAATGAAACGACTTCTCTTTGTCATTTTTAGTATCATCTGGCTGGCTTCAAATGTAAGCGGTCAGGAGATACTACAGGGTGACATAACATCGCATCGTACGCCTGTATCGAGTAAGCGCTAATATTACGGGGGCTATGTACGGGTACAGTCAGGGGCATAGTGAACCATACAGCCTGGGACGATAATCTTCGGCTAGAACAGTACCCAAGGGACATTAATAATAAAGCCCGGGGGAAAGATTAATGCGGTAGGAACAGCGAGCCCGCCGATACTCTTCACCAGCGAATATGCAAAATTAGGCGCGAGCCGCCAGCCGACCTATGGAGATTGGGGAGGAGTGATAATATTAGGGAATGCCCCGATAAATGTACCTGGAGGAACAGCAACGATTGAAGGACCGGGAGACACCTATGGAGGGACAAATGCAGCGGATAATAGTGGAGTAATGAAGTATGTTCGTATAGAATATCCCGGTATAGCATTTTCACCAAACAATGAGATAAACGGACTTACCCTTGGTGGCGTAGGCAGTGGCACGACGATAGAGCATATACAGGTAAGTTATAGTGGAGATGATTCGTATGAGTGGTTTGGAGGAAGTGTAAACTGTAAGTATCTGATAGCGTATCGTGGATGGGATGATGATTTTGATAGCGATTTTGGATATACAGGGAAGCTGCAGTATTTATTAGCAATAAGGGATCCGCTAATAGCTGACCAGTCAAATTCCAATGGATTTGAGTCAGATAATGATGGAAACGGGTCATCGAATACACCGTTAACAGCCCCGACATGGTGGAATGTGACGATGATAGGTCCGAAAGCAACAGATACGACGACGATAAACTCACTGTATCGCCGTGGTATGCACTTACGGAGGAACTCACAGAATAAGATCGGCAACGCTCTGATAATGGGTTGGACGACGGGAATACTGCTTGATGGCACGGGAACGATAAATGGTGCGGCAAATGGAACGAATTATATCAAGAATAGTATAATAGCGGGAGCGTTAAGCAAAGCAATTGATACGACAAAATCGAATGGTACATTTAATCCGGTGAATTGGTTCACGACAACAAATAGCGGAAGAATACTGACAAGTAACGCTGATGCAATGTTATCGGATGCATTTAATTTGAGTAACCCGAATTTATTGCCGAAGTCAGGTTCACCGGCTTTGACAGGAGCAGCAGCACCGCCTGCGGACGGATTCTTTGATGCCGCCGGTGGAAACTTTGTCGGTGCTTTTGGTACTACTGACTGGACTGCCGGTTGGGCCGATTGGACTCCGTATAATTATGTTATTGCAAATGTAACCGGTCAGGAGATACTACAGGGAGATATAACAACGAATACGACACTTGTATCGAGTAAGACATATTTACTTCGCGGTTTTGTTCGGGTACAGTCAGGGGCTGAATTAACGATACAGCCGGGTACAGTAATCTTTGGAGAGAACAGTACACAGGGGACATTAATAATAAAGCCGGGAGGAAAGATTAATGCGGTAGGAACAGCGAGCCAGCCGATAATCTTTACGAGCGAATATGCAAAATTAGGAGCGAGCCGTCAGCCGACCTATGGAGATTGGGGAGGAGTGATAATATTAGGGAATGCTCCGATAAATGTACCTGGAGGAACAGCAACGATTGAAGGACCGGGAGACAGCTATGGAGGGACAAATGCAGCGGATAATAGTGGAGTAATGAAGGATGTTCGTATAGAATATCCCGGTATAGCATTTTCACCAAATAATGAGATAAACGGACTTACCTTGGGTGGAGGAGGCAGTGGTACGACGATAGAGCACATACAGGTAAGTTATAGTGGAGGTGATTGCTATGGGTGGTTTGGTGGAGTGGTAAACGGTAAGTATGTGAGAGCGTATCGTGGATGGGG
>CAYTLQ010000082.1:0-2726 GCA_964438715.1 uncultured Ignavibacteriaceae bacterium | reverse complement strand
TTTGGTTATTTTATCCCATTTGGAGGTAGCTTTATAGACATAGTAATGACCGCCGATGAATTTAATTTCGCAGCCCGGTGGTCGGTGTTTTTTGATATTTTCCGGAATCATAATATATCACCTATTTAGGTAATAGCAATATAATATATCTTTTTTACTTTTCCAACAAAAATTGATTTTTTTATCTGCTATTACCTATTTTCGGCAGGGTTAGAGATTGATATTAGATTTATGAAAGCAGATAAGATCTACACCTGAAGTTCTGCCTGAAGCCGTTCTGTTTTATCTGCCAGTTTTAATTGTTCTATCAATTCTTTAAGATCACCATTTATGATCTCAGAAAGATTGTATAAAGTTAATCCAATTCTGTGGTCGGTAACCCGGTTTTGGGGAAAGTTATAGGTACGGATTTTATCACTTCTGTCACCACTTCCCACCATAAGTTTTCGTTTCGCGGCAATATCGCTCATCTGCTTTTTCATCTCAATATCAAATAACCGCGCCCGAAGTACCTTCATAGCTTTCTGCCGATTTTTTAATTGAGACCGTTCGTCCTGACATTGAACAACTAGTCCAGTTGGAAGGTGTGTAATACGGATTGCGGTTTCAACTTTGTTAACATTCTGACCGCCGGCGCCTCCGCTTCGGAAGACATCAATCTTTAGATCATTTTGGTTTATTTCAACCTGCACATCTTCAACTTCAGGTAATACTGCCACAGAAGCCGCAGAAGTATGTACACGACCACTGCCCTCAGTTGCCGGAACACGCTGAACACGATGAACGCCACTTTCGAATTTAAGATCTCCGTAAACACCATCTCCGTTAATTGAGCAAATAACCTCTTTAATGCCTCCCAGACCGGTGTCGTTTATATCTATTATTTCCATTTTCCAGCCTGTAATTTCAGCATATCGGCTGTACATTCGAAAAAGATCGCCGGCGAATAGCGCTGCTTCATCGCCGCCTGTACCTGCCCGTATCTCAATAATTACACTCTTATCATCGTTAGGGTCCTTTGGCAGGAGAAGAACTTTAATCTCCTCCTCTAAAGTATTACGAAGAGATTTTAATTCCACCAGTTCAGTTTCAGCCATTTCAATAATTTCTTTATCCTGTCCGGGCTGATTAATTAATTCTTCGTTACCATTAATCTCGTCTATTACTTTTTTATACTTATCGTAAGCTTCAATAATAGCTGTCAGGTCACTTCGTTCTTTGCTAAGAGCAACCAATTTCTCGGTGTTGTTCATATTTGCCGGATCGGCAAGTTGCTCATTTATTCGGTCATACTTTTCTTTTATCTTAGAAAGTCTTTCAATAAAATCCATTTTTCCAAAGTCTGAAAATTAAACTACAAATATACAACGAAAGGTTAAGGTGCTCAAAACTCCCTGACTGATAAAAAGAAAAAGGCGTTACAGCAATGAATACCGGAACGCCTGATATGGGTTTGTAAAATGAAAAATTATCTTATTCCCAATTCCTCAATTACATTGAATGCTCCACCAACTTTTTCAGTAACCCATAAAACATATCTGATGTCCACTCCAATGGAACGGCTGTAAAGTTCGCTCCAAGCATAATCGTTTATTGTTGCTTCAAATGCACGGTCAAAATTAACACCTATTAACTCACCTTTTGCGTTCATAACCGGACTACCTGAATTACCGCCTGTAGTATCCATATTATAAAGGATCGCTACAGGAACATCATTCAGTTTTTTACTTTTATACCGACCATAGTCTTTTTTCTTCGCCAGTTCAATCACTTTTTTATTCATCGCAAAATCACCATCCGGGCGACTTTTTTCAACGACTCCTTTTAAGGTCGTAATTGGTGAATAATATGTTGCATCTGCAGGAGAATACCCTCTGATATAACCAAATGTAAGCCGAAGTGTGGAATTTGCATCAGGAATAAAATTCTTCGACTGCCACTGTTTCTTTACATCAAGAAGTTTCGGCAAAAGCAAATTGATTTTCCCGTTAAGGTCTGCGAGTTTTGCATCAATTGGAGCGTAGGATTCATTAATCTCATTTACAAAACGAATAAGAGGATCGTTGAGCATTTCTTCTGTTTCAGTTTTTCCCTCCAGAATTGCAAGATATTTTTGTTTGTTATAAATGAAACTGTTTGCAAGAACATCTGCGGAAAAGCGCTCAACACTGCTATTTATATTATCCTCATTACGAAAGCGGTTGAAGGCTTCGAAAGAAGAAAATTCCGGGAATGATACAGCATCACCTATCATTTTTGCAAGTACCAATTTGTCAACATCAGTATTCAAATCAGCGAGTTCATCATTTATTAATGCGAGAAAATTTGGCCGCTCTTTTTCCGAATACATCATTCTGCGATCTTTATCATCTTTTTTCATCTGTGCCATAAACTCGACCATTAAATGCGCTAGTCTGAATGGGACGCAGTTGTTGCGTAGCTGATTAATAACAAGGCTCGCCCTTCCTGTATTAAGCATTTCCGCATACACATCATTAATTTCATTGAATAAATTGCCGTAAGTTTTATTCAAGTCAGCATTGCTTTTTATGTATTCTTCAAGCTCTTTCTCTTCGGCTATTTTCTTTTCAACAAGATTCAGACGATTAAGACCAAGGAGTTTTCCTGTATAATTCTTCTGAACATTTGCCATACTTTTTATTCTTCCGGCAAGAAGGAGCGCAGTTTCGGGATTATCTTTCCCCAATTCTTCAAATGTCTCGATC
>CAYTLQ010000081.1:0-13856 GCA_964438715.1 uncultured Ignavibacteriaceae bacterium | reverse complement strand
TTTTGTTTATTATATCTTTTATTGTTATTATGGCCAAACCGGATGGACAGGTACAAAAGTTATTTTATCTTATCGGAATAGGATTTTCGGTAATACGGATAACCCCATTATTCCTACCATTTGTCGGGAAAGAAATAAATAGTCCGCTTCTCATTAATGTATTGGCAATACAGCACATTGCAAAGGCAATAACAGCCTATCTGTATGTTCGCTTTTTTGCAATCTTCCCGATGAGGATAAAATTCTTTGATAAAAAATATGTTAAAGTCACGCTTATTGCGATATGTGTGGCTGTAGCTATGTTTTCACTGTTCCGTCTTTACTTTACGATGGTTGGACCCGTCACCTTTCTTAGTTATGGTATATATCTGGCGATAACCGATCAGTTATTAGCTATTTCTGCTATTACCGGCTTTATTCTTTTTGTGATAAATTATTTCCGTACTAAAGACATTACTTCACGCCGATCTTACAGGTTTATTATTCTTGCATATTTGCTTGCATTCGCCGGAGCATTTTTTGTTGTTACTATAGCGCCGGCAATGGGATATATCATATTTAATTCGCCTGAATATTTTACCCCTATTATTCTTGTTGCAGTGCTTCCGGTCGCTTTTGGCTACTCAATTTTTCGTTATCAGTTTATGGATGTTAGTTATGTTGTGCAAAATACTGTTATCTATGGTTTGGCAACCGTTACAATTGCAATAATTTATTTTCTTTCTGTTTTTGGAATAGGGAAAGCTATTGGTTCTGCGGTTGCCCCTGAGTATCAGGAGTTTGTTACGCTATTCGCTTTTATTCTCTTTGCTTTGATTTTTCAATCCACAAAGGAACGGTTTCAGGAACTTATTACAAAAAGATTTTACCCCGAACAATTTACCTCACGACAAATTCTGATAGATTTCACCCGTCAGCTGGTGAGGATTGTAGGGCTGGAAAATATCCTCAGCGAAATACAGAGTGTATTTATTAACGAACTAAAGTTGAAGAAGTTCGCAATTGCTCTTACCGCCGATAAAAACAGGTGTCCCATAAGCAGGTCAACCGGAATTAATAATAATCAATTAGAACTGCATTTTCATAACGAAGAGCTAAAAAAATTTCTTCAATCAAAATCTGTTTCGAATCTTGTTCCCGTAATCGATCAGACTGAGTTTCCAAATATTTTCCCAAATGAATACTTATTATTGGAACAGGAAGAAATTTATTCGGTTCTTCCGTTAGTCTTTGCCGGTAAAACTATCGGTTTCTTTTTACTGGGTCTTAATAATTCGGGATTAAAATTCAGTGGAAAAAATCTTGAAACCCTGATGGCTTTTGCTGACCAATCTGCTATTTCTATTGAAAATGCCCGATTATATAAAGCTGAGTCTGAAAAGCTAGCATTAGAGCAAGATTTGGCAGTAGCAAGAAGAATTCAACAAAGTTTACTGCCGAAAAAAATTCCGGCAATTAAAGGTATTGACCTATATGGCAAAATGATACCGGCAATGCAGGTAGGCGGTGATTATTTTGATGTTATTCAGAATGATGAAAACAGTTTTTATGTTTTAGTCGGAGATGTCTCAGGAAAAGGACTTTCTGCCTCACTTTATATGTCGAAAATACAAACACTTGTGCAATTGGCGTGTGGAAATGGAAAATCGCCAAAAGAGATATTGATCGATCTTAATAAAAAACTTTATCAGGTGCTGGAAAAAAACTCATTTATTACGATGAGCATGGGGTTATTCGATCTGAAGGCAGGTGCTTTACATTACTCCCGTGCGGGACATCTACCCCTTTTAGTAAAAGATGGGCTTACAGTGCATCAAATTAAATCAAGGGGGCTCGGTATTGGACTTGAGCAGGGAGAAATATTTGAAAAGACACTTGTAGAAGAAATTGTTCCACTGAAAAAAGGACAACTGTTTTTATTTTACTCAGATGGAATAAATGAAGCGATGAACGAAAACAATGAGCCTTTTGATACTCAAAAAATTATAGAGTCCATAAAATTAAGTGATGGAGAGAATTGTGAAACAATTGCAGGTAACATTCTCAAAAATATAGTAACATTTCGCGGCAATACCGAACAAAATGATGATATGACATTAGTTTTGGTAAAGGTTTAGTAATAACCAGAACATTCCCACCGGTAGAAATTCCACTAAATAATTGAAATTATAAATCCCCATCGCTTAACACTTCATTAAATTCATTCACTAAAAATTGCCGTGGGTGGGACCATCTTCCGGAGAAGAGAGGGATTTCCGGATAACTAATACAACTTTTTTAAGTAAGTCTAAATTTCAACAGGGCCAAAACCTGATTCAGTGTTAAGGATTTTAACTTGTTATGACTATCTTTTTGCCTTAACTTTTAAGTTTAAATAAAAAAGTTTTTGTGAGTACCTTTACATTAATACGAACTGAATCAGATACTAAGGCCAGAGCAGGTATTCTTCACACTGAACATGGTGATATACCCACTCCGGTTTTTATGCCTGTTGGTACTC
This sequence comes from uncultured Ignavibacteriaceae bacterium, assembly GCA_964438715.1. GTDB lineage: Bacteria > Bacteroidota > Ignavibacteria > Ignavibacteriales > Ignavibacteriaceae > CAYTLQ01. The sequence goes on along the minus strand of CAYTLQ010000081.1, from coordinate 11,356 downwards.
AGGGTACTGTAAAGGCGGTTGATAATAATTATCTTAAATCAGATGTTGATGCTAAGATAATATTAGGAAATACTTATCACTTGTATCTTAGACCGGGTACAGAAATTTTGGAAAAAGCCGGTGGTTTACACAATTTTATGAATTGGGATCGGGCAATATTAACCGATAGCGGCGGATTTCAGGTTTTTAGTCTCTCGGAGTTAAGAAAGCTCAAGCCGGATGGTGTCGAATTCCGTTCCCATCTGGATGGCTCCAGACACTTTTTTACACCGGAAAAAGTAATAAATATTCAACGGAGTATCGGTTCCGATATAATGATGGTGTTGGATGAATGTACGCCCTACCCGTGCGACTATGATTATGCACGAAGATCTGTTGAGCTTACCTCACGCTGGGCTGTTTTGAATAAAGAGGCATTTGATTCAAGCGTTGGTTTTTATGGTTATTCACAAAAATTATTTGGTATTGTCCAGGGGAGCATTTACAAGGACCTACGGGAAAAATCGGCGTTAGAACTTCTGGGAATGGATTTTCACGGATATGCTATCGGAGGATTAGCTGTTGGAGAGCCAACTGAAAAAATGTATGAAATGGTAGATTTCACAAGTGATTTGTTACCCGAAAATAAACCACGCTATTTAATGGGTGTTGGCAGACCGGAAAACATTCTTGAAGCAATAGACAGGGGTATAGATATGTTTGACTGTGTAATGCCAACCAGAAATGCACGAAATTCATATTTATTTACCTCTCAGGGCGTGCTAAACATGAGAAATACGGCGTTTAAAGAATCATTTGAACCTTTAGATCCGGATTGTAGTTGTTTTACCTGCACAAATCACACCCGTGCATATCTGCGCCATTTATTTATTGCAGGTGAAATTCTTGCATACGAACTTGCATCAATCCATAATCTTCATTTTTATCTTCAATTAGTTCGCACAGCCAGGGAAAAAATTCTCGCTGGTGAATTTAGCGCATGGAAAAAAACTATTCTTAATACAATAACTCAACGAATCAATAATACAAAAAAGGAAAAAACCCAATGAAATATCTTTTAGCCATGGCTCCTCCACCTGATGCACAGGGAGGCGGAAGTAGTCTTATCAGTACATTAATTATGTTTGGTGCTATTTTCTTCATCTTCTATTTTATGATAATCCGTCCTCAGCAGAAACGCGCTAAAGAACGCGATAAAATGCTTTCGGAAATGCAAAAAGGTGATAAAGTAGTAACCAGCGGAGGACTTCACGGTACTATTTCTTCAATCGAAGATAATTATGTCATTTTACAGGTTGCCGACAATGTGAAGTTGAAATTTGAGAAAAGCGCTATTTCAACAGTATTGAGTAACAAGTAATATTTACTTCAGAATAACGATATCTTGCATATATGTATTGTACAGTTGAAGAAGCAATAGAGGAAATTCGCAGAGGAAAAGTACTTATTGTGGTTGACGATGAGGAGAGAGAAAATGAAGGTGACTTTGTTTGTGCATCAGAATTTGTTACTCCGGATATTGTAAATTTTATGATAACACACGGCAGGGGACTGCTGTGTGTTTCTATGACTGCTCAACGCTTAGAAGAGCTGGGGCTTCCGCTTATGGCGCCTGATAATTCTGCATTACACGGCACGCAGTTTACTGTATCGGTTGATGCTGTTAAAGGCACAACCACCGGAATATCAGCAAGCGACAGAGCAGTTACTATAAAACGGCTTATTGATGATCATGCACTCAAAAGTGATTTTGCTATACCCGGTCATGTTTTTCCTCTCCGCGCGATGGAAGAGGGAGTTTTACGAAGAGCAGGTCATACGGAGGCAGTGGTGGACCTTTGCAGGTTAGCGGGTTTACGACCTTCCGGCGTACTGTGTGAAATTCTCAAAGAGAATGGTGAAATGGCGCGCTTGCCCGAATTACAGAGCCTCGCCGAACGGTTTGAACTTAAGATAATGACTGTGAAAGATCTTATCAGTTATCGTCTGAGAGAAGAAAGAGTCGTTCATCGTGTTACCGATGTTCACTTACCGACTTCACATGGCGATTTCAGACTTTATGTCTATCGTAATAACTTAGATGACAAAGAAAATATTGCGTTAGTGAAAGGACAATTTACCCCACAGGATGATGTACTTGTCAGGGTGCATTCTGAATGTTTTACGGGAGATGTACTGCATTCCTTGCGTTGCGATTGTCACGATCAGCTCAATGCAAGTATGGACATAATATCCCGTGAAGGGCGGGGCGTTCTGGTTTATATGAGGCAGGAAGGCAGAGGAATAGGACTGTTGAACAAAATAAAAGCTTACAAGCTTCAGGATGAGGGAAAAGATACTGTTGAGGCGAATGAGGCATTAGGGTTTTCGGCTGATCTTAGGGATTATGGAATCGGAGCACAAATATTACTGGATTTAGGTGTAAAAAGAATACGATTATTGACAAATAATCCTAAGAAAATTGTTGGTCTTAAGGGTTATGGCCTTGAAATTGTTGAGCGTGTACCAATTGAAATAAGGCCTAATGAGAATAATATCAGGTATCTTCGCACAAAGCGCGATAAACTCGGGCACATGTTTCTTGATAAATTTTAATTGAGAGAAAGCTATGAAAGTATTTGTTTTTATTGTACTTATGCTTATTCAGCTAAATGCTCAAAGAAGTGTAGTATATGTGGCGAAAATTGATGGTGAAATTGACCTTGGCCTTGCTCCGTTTGTTGAAAGGGTTATAAAAGAAGCAAATGAAGCGGGAGCAGAAGCCATACTTTTTGAAATCAATACTTTCGGTGGCAGGGTTGATGCTGCGACACAAATAAAAGATGCTATTATGAGCAGTAATCTCCTAACGATAGCATTTGTTAATAAAAGGGCTGTTTCAGCCGGAGCATTAATTACTCTCTCATGTAAGAAAATTGCAATGGCCACAGGTAGTGTAATGGGAGCAAGTACCGTGGTGGATCAAACAGGGCAGAAGGTCGGTGAAAAGTATCAGTCTTATATGAGATCTGAAATGCGATCTACTGCCGAAAAGAATGGCAGAAGAGCAGATATAGCTGAGGCTATGGTTGATGAAACGGTGGTAGTTGAGGGATTAGATGACAGCACAAAACTTGTAACGCTCACTGCTACTGAAGCATTAAGTTATGCAATGTGTGACACCATTCTCGATTCAAAGGAAGCAGTTGTAAAGGCTTTCGGGTTTGAAAATCCTAAATTTGTTTATGTTGCAAGCAATTGGGGTGAAGATTTTGTCAGGTTTTTGAATAATCCCATTATTTCATCACTTCTGATAATGATTGGACTTGTAGGGATGTTTACAGAAATAAAAACGCCGGGGTGGGGATTTGCAGGAACGGCGGCATTAATTGCTTTAGCCTTATTTTTTGGCTCATCGTTAATTCTAGACCTTGCCTCTATGACAGAAATTCTGATTTTCGCTGTAGGAGTTGTGCTCTTATTGTTGGAAATTTTTGTTATTCCGGGATTTGGGTTCGTTGGAATTGCTGGGATAGCACTCATACTTGGCTCAATTTTCTTTGCCCTTTTCAATATTGGACCCGTGTTCGAATTTAGCCTGATCCGGGGTGCGATAATACAAATGGCAATTATCCTTGTTATGACGCTTTTGATAATTGTTATGATATTTCGGTTTTTACCAAAATCGACTCAGTTGCACAAATTTGTGCTCGAAAATGAGAGCGGTTCCAAGGAAGGCTTCGTAAGTAATACGGATTTTTCACACCTATTAAACGCAACCGGAACAACCATTACTCCACTCAGACCCTCGGGTATTGTGCAAATTGATGGGAAAAAGTATGATGTAGTTACCGAAGGCGGGTATTTTGAGAGTAATGTTCAGGTAAAAGTTATTGCTGTGGACGGCTTAAAGATCGTTGTGGATAAAGTTTAAGATTAAATTAGTTTAGTTAATAGAAATTTTATTAGATTTTCGACTGCACTCGCAATACATTCGTACTGAAATTTTAACAAAATATTGACATATAGCACCGATTATCTCTTTTCAATGATAAATTAAAAACATTTAATTAATAAAATAATTTGTTTAATGTAGTGCTTCGTTAGTATTTTTGTTTAACTGAGAACAAATACTTTGATATATCATTGCTGAAAAGCAATTAAACATAAATGCCATACCGAAAGAATCTCGCATGATAAGCAAATATCCTCTTCCTCAAATGGTGGGTGTCTTTCTTATTTCGCTTTCAAGTTTTTTATTTCCTCAATCGTCAATTCAAGACACCACATTTAATATACTTTCGCTCGTTGATACCATTAACACAAAATCCGTTGACTATCTTTCCAATCCCGGATTTTTGCAGTTACAGACCGGAGAAAATGAAAATCTGGCCAAAAACCGTTCTGCGTATTTGGTATATCTTGGCGCCCAGCCAACAGATACTGCACAGCGTAACGGCCTGAAAATGGTAGATGGCTTATTCAGCTCTCCTTCCTATGTATCCATTCCATCAACCGGTGCAGGAGGACTTATAGGAAGCTATATTGTCATAGATCTTCAGGCAATCAGAACTATTAAAAAAGTAAAATTTTACACTCTTGGCGGCAACGCGAATCTTCGACTCCGGGCATTTACGGTTTACGCCGGTGAAGACACAATTTCAATGGAAAAAGTCTATCAAAAATTAAGCAATGACGATGCCAATCCGGTTGCTGACTTCAATCCGATTGTTGCACGATATGTCAAGGTAACTATTGACATACTTGCCTCAACATTTTCTACCGTTATCAGTGAAATTGAGGTTTTTGGTGAAGGATATCTTCCGACCGGTACATTCTATTCAAGTGTTCGTAATGTCGGGAAAAAAGTAAACTTTGGGGAATTTCAATATTCTGCTTCTGTGCCTCCGGGAACTTCTGTTTCGTTTAGTTTCAGGTCAGGCGAAACAGCAACACCAGATTCTACCTGGAGTGACTGGTCAGAGGCTACCTCATCGAATGGTTCTGTATTCGAAGTTTATGAGCCAAGGGACTATTTCCAATATAGAGTTACTCTGAATACCAGTGTTCTTCAAACTCCTGTTGTTGACTACATTTCTATTCTTTACGATACTCTAAATGTAGTAACTTCCTCCGATGCAACAATTTCTCCGCAATATTCACAAATACTTAAAGAACAGGAATTCAAACTTTCAATAACCTTGAATTTTTCACCGGGGGATTTAGGAGTTGACACGGTAACAATTTATACTCCATCACCTGCAAATCTTAAGTCGGTTCAAATTAATGGTAATAATATCGGTTATACTTCAATTGTTACTGCATCAGTAATTAAAATTATTTTAAATTCTACAATTACAACAAGCAGTACTTTGGATGTATTTTTTACAGAGACGCCGTTTCTCGCAATAAACCGCCATCAGACTTTTCTAAGTAGTAAACTTCGGCCAAATAATCCGCAAAGGGCTGACTCGAAAAAAGTTACGAATGTGGAAAACTGGAGTATTGTTACTGTTGGTGTGCCTGACCGCCTGATAATACGAGCTGTTGCTAATCCAAACCCGTTTACACCCAACAATGATGGTAAAAATGATGTTTCCCGCATTGAGTTCTTTCTCGGAAATGTTGGAGAACCTGCACAGCTCATCCCGAAAGAATACCGGAAAATAACCATAAAAATATATGATCTGAACGGGCGACTTATAAGAGAGTTGTTCGACTCAGAAACAAAGGCTTTTGCATACATTTCTGACAATGCGGTTGAATGGGATGGGAAAAATGACAATGGAGAAATCGTTCGCCCCGGAGTTTATATTTACCAAATTCATCTTGATACTGATAACGGCGGAGAACAGATTGCCAAAACCATAGTTGTAGCATATTGAGGGAGGAAATAGCAATAATATGAATATCCCCAAAAATTATATTAAACGAAAACTGGCTGATGGTTTATTTATGATTATCAAGATAAATTTGCTGATTCTTTTATCCTCAGTTATCATGATTTTTTCGCCCGGTCTGAAAGCAGGTGGATTTGATGATTTGGGAAATAGCGCGAGAGCAGTTGCAATGGGTGGGGCTCATCTCGCCATTCAGGGATCTCCATCAGCAATTTTTTATAACCCCGCTAATATCTCCTCGATGAAAAATCTTTCACTAATCACGACTTATTCGAATTTATTTCCTGGAATTGAAGACGATAACCTGAACTATTTTTCTATCGGCAGTACAATCCCAATGGATTTCGTTGGCTCACTGGGTGTTGGCGGAACTTTCCTTAATTCAGCATTATGGACCGAATATACTCTTCAGGGAAGTTATGCAAGGGAGATTTACGATAACTTTTGTGTGGGGGGTACTTTCAAATTATTAGGATGGAGCGCTGATGCTGCTCCCGGTGAAGGAGCGTTATCGTATAATGGATTTACATTTGACGCAGGAGCTTTTTACTCTTTTGATGAGATAGTTCCGGGTAGTGACCTGAACATGGGAATTTCAATAATGAATATTACTAATCCCAGTATCGCTTCAAATGGAAGTGAATCGGGTAAATTACCGGTAAGGATTGGAGCCGGAGTAGCATATATATCCAGATCTTATGGCTACATTGTTGCGGCTGACATAATCAGAGAAGGAGATATTATAGAAATTAAGTCAGGGGCTGAATTCGAGGGTATGAAAACAGAGTTATTTGGTTACTATACTGCTTTTCTCATCAGAGTCGGTTATCACGATTTACTCTCAGCCGATTATGCAAAGCAAAATGGAATAAATAGCGGATTCGGTATTCATTTCGATAAAGCAAAACTCGATTATGCCTACATTTTCCCTCTCTCGATTCAGGAAGCAGGCGGTACTCATAAAATTTCACTTTCCTATAACTTTTAATTTTGATGAATATGAAAAGTGGATACAAAATAATTTCAAAAAAGTATATGCAAATTACAAGCAACCTAACTGCTTATCTGTTCAGAGATATTGTTTCAACTGTAAGGTTTTTTAATCTTCTCTTTTTTATGTTCACAGCATATAACAATGCTCAATTTATTTCTAACAAAGGTAAGGCAGAGGAGAAATACCTTAATTATTCAGGAAGAAATTATGAGAATTATAGTTCCCAGTTTATCAGGAAAAAATTCTTTGATAATTTTGGAAACTTTCTTGTTGAGGGCACAACCGTTTACGAACTTAATGAGGTACAAAAGCAAATTCCTGCATCCGAACAATCGGGTGGTACCAGCGATATATTAAAGTCTCGTTATTATCAGAATTATTTTAATAACCTGATTATCGGCAGGGATTCATACGGTGGATTCAACACGAGACTAATGGTTGGTGATGCTATCCGAACGAAATTTACATCCCTCACCTTAAACAGAACCCGATTTAACGGTATCAGGTGGGATGCGGGGACCGCAAAATACAGAGGTACTGTGGTGGCGTCTCGTATTTCTGATCCGATACGATTCCGGTTTGATTCGAATATTTACATTGATGGAGTCAGAAGAATTCGGGATTGGACACAATATCTCTTTGGGGGGCATTTCGAAACGGATATCGGGGATATGTTGACAATTGGTATTACCTATGTTAATCAGCATCAACGGAAAAGCAGTATTGATAGTAAAGAATCTTCGTTAAAAGGTGTTGTAACAAGTGCAATTCCGAGGGTTATTTTTGTACGCATCAGCGATGATTCTCCCGGAGATAATTCCGGTCCGATAATATTTGCACCACCGTCAGTCATCATTAACGGTAAGGCAGTGCAAAGTGTAAATATACACAAGCAGAAACCATCAAAAGAATCCACACAACTCGATAAGCCAATACAATATTATGTATTACGCGATGTAGAGCGTGGAAAAGGTTTTCAGATAGATCAGCGGTATTTCGGCGGTGCTGATACAACAAGTTATGTTTTTTATACACATTATAGCAGTAGTAGTAAATACTCTGCACCACCTCCAAACTATCCTTATCAGGTTGCAGGCGTTGCAGATGAATCAATTACTTTCGGATTTATTATGCCTGAGGGTGTTAACGGGGCTCAGTTTCAGTTTGTTTTAGCAAATGACTATAAAATTGAAACAGCTCAAGACTATCTGAATGTGGTGGACTCTTATGATGACCCGCGTTTCCAGCCTCATTATCAGGACTCACTTTTTGCATTTCCTACGCCATTTTTCGTAAGGCAACGAGCCGAGGGTAATGTTAAAGATGCAAGTAACAAGAAGATTGTTCGTGTGGATTATGGTTTAGTTTCCGGTATGTCAGTTTATGGTATGAATTTTACCTTTAAATATGCGGGCTTCGAAATTGAGGGTGAATTTAATGAGAGTGTTGAATTCTTAAAATATCCTCTGTTATCCGGCAGCCGGTTCGAAAGTAAAGGTAAAGCATGGTTTATAAAAGGCAAAAAGAAGCTTGGAAGAATGACGCTTGGAGGTGAACGCTATTATATTGGTCCGACATATACTACATGGTTAAATACTTATGTTTTAGAAAATAGCTACTTTGCCTCTCCCTCAACCGGTAATATACCGTTACCGATTGCGCCTGATTTTCTGGGGTATGATGCTTCTTATGTCTCGACATCCAGAATACTTTATCCAGGTGGTGCTTTTTATCCTTTGGTTGATGATAACGATGATAACGATCGCTGGGAAGATGGATTTTATCATTATCAGGTGAGCGCTACTGATAACAACCTGAGAAATTATGACATTATTAATAAGACCGGCGATTACTTTAAACTTGGCTACCGACAGAGTGCAAATGAATTGCGAAGTCTTAATGCAATAGTTCGTCAGCCGGATACAGGTATATTTCCCGGAAAAGATAAAGATAATGACGGAATTCCTGATGATGACAGGAATGCTGATGGTTACCCCGATTTTTCACAGGACTTCCTTACATATTATACCGATCCGCCAAGTCTCGATTATGGCGATGACTGGAATAATAACTCGGTAATTGATGAACAGGAAAATGATATTTATCCCGATTATCCTTATGAACCGGATATTGACGGATATCATTTGTTCGGCGGATTAGAATTATTGGATGGTTTGAATTTTCAGTTAGGAAAAATTCATCAGAAAGCAATTGCACGCGGTGGTGTTAACGATGTTAATTACATTAAAGCATTTTATTCTACTGAAACTCCTCGTTTTGGCGGATTGAAGTTGTATTATGTTTTAAAACAGGTAAAGGACAACATCCCGAATGATGGTTACCTCTTCAAAGGTGTAATTACTGCCGCAGATCCTATTCCCAATTATGTTCTCGATCAGTTAAATTACCGAAATTCACTCGTTAATTCAGTGTTCATCGGCACTAAATATACACAAATACCCAGCCTGAACATTGAAAACAATTTCAGAATTGAGTACAACAATCAATTTAAGATTGGCTCCCGTGAAAAGGCATTTCTTAGTGAGGCAACCTTACTTGGTGATCAGGTCCCCGGTAATATAGTTTTCTGGGGAATAGTAAATAAAATTGATTACACTCTCAGCTTTTTCAAGGGATTATTGAAAGTCAGTCCTCAATTGAAAGTACGAACCCAGAAAATCATAAAAACCTCTGAAGATTTTCAGGGAAATATTTCCGTAGAAATAGATGAGCACCAGCAAGAAATTATACCGATACTCAGATTAGATTATAAATTAACTGATAACACTGATGTTCGCTTTGGTGTTCAGGGTTTCAGTTTGTTTGGTTTATCGGATTTCTTCTTGTATAAAATCAGGAACTTTAAAGATAATGTTGATAGTCAGAACCGCAGTACAACGGCATTTTCAATAAGTAACCGGACGCAGTTTGCGGGATACAATGTTGTCATTGATTTCGGATATAAATTTACCACTATTGATTTCCTCCGGCCGGAAGACCGTTTGCGCGGTTCTGAGGAATCGGCACTTTTTTTCACTGTATTTGCAGGATTTTAGTTAACATTACAATGATCTGGCAAATTGTTATAGTTGTTGCTGCTGCCATAGCAAGTTATTTTATTCCCACACCAAAAGAGTTACAGGAGGTGTTTACCGGGGCGCAGAATCTCTATGCTTCTTCCAATTATCAAAAAGCAATTATTGAATATGATTATATTATCGGCACCAACAGTAAATTCCTCAGAATCGATAGTGTGAAAGTTACATTACTTGGAGGTGAACTAACTGTAGGGGTTGTTAATGCGGCTTATTATCAGAAGGGCAATGCCCTCCGGCAATTGAATAAACCCGACTCGGCTATTTCGATATTTCGGATTGTTGAAGCAAGGCCCGATGAACCACAGCTTGCTGCACTGGCACAATTTCAGATCTACGATATTTTCTATTCAAAAAAAATGTTTCTTGAAGCCGCAAAAGAAGCACGGGTACTCGTTTCAAAATATCCGAAGCATAAAAAGGCAGAAAGTGCGCTTTATGATATCGGCTGGTGCTATCGTGAATTAAATAATCTCGCTGAAAGTGATAAGGCATTTTTAGAACTCGTCAATAATTATCCTGAAACTGAGTATCTGGCAAAAGCGCTTTACCAATTAGGGCAGAATAATTATGAACAAAAACGCTTCAAAGAGGCAATTAATTACTGGTCAATATTGCATCAAAAATTTAAACCGGAGGCATTTAAAGATCAGGAGTGGGAAAAAGTTCAATTAAAGTCTGTACGGGAACGACAGATCTTTGAAGCTACTTCCAACAGAGAAACAGAATCATCTGTTTTGGAATTAGTAGCAAAATCTCAGGTAAAAATTGGCGACGCTTACCGCGAACTAAACAATTATGATTCTGCGATGGTGAATTACCGAAAGGTAATAATAAATTATACACTTCTACCAGTACTTATTGAGGTTACCTATATTAAAATGGCAGAATACACAGTTACTGCCAAAGGTCTTGATGAAGGAGTAAAGATTTACAAATCAGCTATTGATGCAAATTTTGCAAATAAGGAATTACAGGCAAAGTTTCAGTATAAAATTGCAGAGTTATATCAGAAAGAAAATAAGTTTAAAGAAGCTGCCGATGAATTTTTATTTTATGCCCGTGCTTATGAAGAGGTGGCACAGAATATTAATTTCACGGTTGAAGATGCACTTTACACGAGAGTTATTTGTCTCTACAATGCGGAGGATTATCTCAGCGCCAGCACTTCAATAGATACATTCATGCTTGCGTATCCGACAAGTGAATATAATTATGATTTGTTGTTTTTGAATGGCGTTTCCCATTTTTCTTTGAAGAAATTTGATGAAGCAAAATCGATTTTCGGAGAAGTTATAAAAGTTTCTCCGGGTGGACTTCATGAGATACCTTCAAAAGTTTACATCGGACGGATTGAGTTAGAAAATCAAAATTATTCCGGAGCGGCG
>CAYTLQ010000080.1:0-9990 GCA_964438715.1 uncultured Ignavibacteriaceae bacterium | reverse complement strand
GGTTGAAGATTTATCGAAAAATGCCAATCTGCCAATGCCAAAAGTTTATGTAATTGATAATCCGACCCCAAATGCTTTTGCAACGGGTAGGAATCCACAAAATGCCGCTGTTGCCGTTACGACAGGTATTTTGAAAATTCTTGACTCCAATGAATTAGCCGGTGTAATTGCCCATGAATTAGCTCATATAAAAAATCGAGACATACTTACCGGCACCATTGCCTCTACAATTGTTGGAAGTATCACCTACTTAGCTCAAATGGCGTCATGGGCTATGATGTTTGGTGGTCGTAGTAGTGATGATGAAGATTCAGGTAGCGGTATTTCATCCCTGTTATTATTGATATTGGCTCCTATAGCTGCTACAATGTTGCAATTGGCGATATCCAGATCAAGAGAATATGCTGCGGATGCTGATGCCGCCGCAATTTGTGGTCAACCATTAAGCCTTGCTTCTGCTCTTGCAAAACTCTCACGAGGTAATGAAGCTATACCAATGCATGATGCTAAACCGGCATCTGCGCATATGTTCATCGTAAATCCTCTCACCGGTGGTGGAATCGGAAGACTATTTTCGACTCATCCCCCTATTGAAGAAAGAATCAGACGATTGAAAGCATTGGCTTAAAGAATATTTTTTGATTTAAATTTTTTAATCCCCTATTTTGTAAAAAAAATCAGGGGATTTTTTTTATTTATCATAATCATAAAAGATTTGAAGGTTAACTATGAACGGCACTTATCAGGAACCTGCTCCAATAAAGGATAAAGAAAATCCATTTCAATCCATGATGGAACGATTTGATCTAGCAGCAAAAATATTGGAATTAGATCCGGGTATCTATAAATATCTCAAACAGCCTAATCGTCAGATTATAACTGCTATACCCATTATTATGGATAACGGAGCCATAGAAGTATTTGAAGGGTATCGTGTTATTCATAACAACATATTAGGTCCGTCAAAAGGTGGAATAAGATATGCTCCTGATGTTTCATTAGATGAAATTAAAGCATTAGCGGCTTGGATGACATGGAAATGTGCTATTGTAAATATTCCATTCGGAGGCGCAAAAGGCGGAATAATTTGTGATCCGGCCAAACTTAGCATAAGCGAATTGGAAAGACTTACACGAAGATTTACCGCTAATTTGCTGGATGTTTTTGGACCTGAAAATGATATCCCCGCTCCTGATATGAATACAAACGAGCAGACAATGGCGTGGATTATGGACACATACAGTATGCATGCCAAAAGAACTGAAACTGCCGTTGTTACTGGTAAACCAATAATATTAGGTGGATCACAAGGGAGAAGAGAAGCTACCGGACGCGGAGTTATGATTGTTTCTCTTGTAGCACTTGAAAAACTCGGTATAAAGCCACAGAATGCAACCGCTGTAATACAAGGTTTTGGTAATGTTGGGTCAATATCCGCTCAACTGCTTTATGAACAAGGCGTAAAAATTATAGGTATAAGTGATGTTACCGGCGGTTATTTTAATCAGAATGGATTCGACATACCAAAAGTATTACAATATGTAGCAGAGCATAAATCCCTCGCAAACTTTCCTGATGGTGACCCTATATCAAATGAAGAACTCCTCGAACTAAAATGTGATCTTCTTGTTCCGGCGGCAAAAGAAGATCAAATCACCTCAAAAAATGCTCATAATTTACAATGTCGTATTATTGCTGAAGGTGCAAACGGACCAACAACTGCTAAAGCTGATCCTATTCTGGCTGAAAAAGGTATTCTCGTTATTCCCGATATTTTGGCAAATGCAGGTGGTGTAACTGTTTCTTATTTTGAATGGGTTCAGGATAGAATGGGCTTCGCCTGGACATTGGATGTGGTAAACGAGCGGTTAGAGCGAATGATGAAAGAAGCGTTCGACAATGTATTCAAAACATCCGAAAAATATAATGTGAGCTTAAGGATAGGTGCCTATATTTTGGCAATTGATAAAGTTGCAAAAACATTAAAAATCCGTGGCATTTATGCCTAAGCTGATCCATTTATTGTATTCGTTTGTGTTAATCTTTTCTTTCCCTGTTGATGCACAAACGAATACAAATTTGGAAATATTCAAGATTCTTTGTGATTCACTTATTAATGAAATAAATAACAAGTGTCATAATGATAGTCTGAAAATTGCTGTTAGTGTCACCACCAGTGAGGACTATGCAATTCTGAAAAAAAAAATTCAGTCCGGTTTTACTAAAAATTACAGTGAAAAAAGTAATGATGAGCTCGAAATAATTTTGGAGACAGCAACTGTTACCTACCCTGTTATCACATCGTATTATTTTTTTGGCAAAGATGAACTAAAACGGGAAGTGGTAATTTCAGGGGAATATTATTTTGTTGACAAAAGTACCTTAGTTTTCCCCTTCAGATACATTTATAATGATACGATAACAGTAGAAGAAAAAGAACAGGTCGAATCTTCGGCTTATCCCTTCACAATGGCAGAATTACCTGAAGAACCTCTTTTAGAAAACACGCTAAAACCAATTCTTATTCTTGGGGCCGCTGCTGCGACGATCTATTTGTTTTTCACAATCCGAAGTTCATAAGGAGAGGCCTAATAACCTCTCCTAAGAACTTTTTCTAAATCGGATTTTGCCATGATCGTTACAAGCGAATCAAATGTAGTTTTAGCTTGCCATCCTAATTTTGTTTTTGCTTTTTCGGGGTTCCCTATAAGTAAATCCACCTCTGTCGGACGGTAATATTTTGGATCAACTTCCACGAGCACTGCTCCGGGTTTTATTTTCGGATTCAGTCGTAACTTATTGGGATTATTCTCAAATTCAAATCCCAGAAGGTTATTTGTCACATTAGTATCAACGGATTTGATAATCCCCTTTTCCTCTACTCCGTTTCCTCTCCATTCCAATTCAATACCAATTCTTCGGAAAGTCAGTTCAGTAAATTCACGAACAGTCTTGGTTATGCCGGTTGCGAGGACAAAATCTTCCGGTGTTTCATGTTGAAGTATTTTCCACATACCTTCGCAATATTCAGGAGCATATCCCCAGTCACGCTGTGCATTAAGATTACCAAGTTTTAAGGTATTTTCAAGCCCTACGAAAATTCTCCCTGCGGCACGGGTGATTTTTCTGGTAACAAAAGTCTCACCTCTTCTGGGAGATTCATGATTAAATAATATTCCATTGCAGGCAAATAAGTCATAAGCCTCACGATAGTTCACAATAATCCAGTAGCCATATAATTTAGCCACCCCATAGGGTGAACGAGGATAAAATGGTGTCGTTTCGCTCTGTGGTATTTCCTGAACTTTTCCATATAATTCACTCGTCGATGCCTGATAAAATTTTGTATTTCTCAGGCCGGTTTCACGGATAGCTTCAAGAAACCTTAATGTGCCTAAAGCATCAACCTGAGCGGTATAGTCCGGAACTTCAAAAGAAACTTTGACATGACTTTGGGCGGCAAGATTATAAATTTCATCAGGTTGTATTGTCTCCAATAATCTGTTAAGGTTACTCGTATCGACGACATCGCCATAATGAAGGAATAAAGATTTGTTGATAATTTCGTGATTATTATAGAGATGGTCAATTCGTCCAGTATTAAATGAACTGCTCCTGCGAACTATTCCATGAACCTGATAACCTTTTTCAAGAAGTATTTCAGTTAAGTAACTTCCATCTTGTCCGGTGATTCCTGTTATGAGAGCCTTTTTCATAATATTGATACTTCCTTAGATTCCTTTAAATGATGATATATTTTCCAAATACCAATTATATGTCTTTTGAATTCCTTCTACTAATTCGGTTTTATGTCTCCAACCTAATGAATGAAGCCTGCTTACATCCATTAATTTTCTTGGAGTACCGTCAGGTTTTGTAAAATCGTGGATTATCTCCCCCCTAAATCCCGTTACATCAGCAATCATTTTGGCGATCTCCAAAATCGTATTATCTACACCTGTACCGACATTAATATGTGTTATATTGTTGGCATAAATGTCTTCAGCATTAATATTTTCAGTGAAAAACACCACAGCATCAGCAAGATCTTCCACATACATAAACTCACGAAGTGGTTTGCCTGTACCCCAGATTACTACATTATTTCCGAGTTCATTCGCTTCATGAAACTTTCTGATCAATGCCGGGAGAACATGAGATGTTTCCAAATTGAAATTATCAAAAGGACCGTAGAGATTAGTAGGCATGAGCGAATAAAAATTACATCCATACTGACGATAATAATTCTCACAAAGTTTAATACCGGCAATTTTTGCTATAGCATACGGCTCATTTGTAAATTCAAGATAATCGCTTAAAAGATATTCTTCCTTCAGCGGCTGGGGAGCAAGTTTAGGATAAATACAAGAACTACCAAGAAATATTAATTTCTTTACTCCATTTAAAAATGCCGAATGAATCAAATTTGACTCAATCATCAAATTTTCATAAATAAATTGTGCCCGGTAAGTATTATTGGCAAGAATACCACCAACTTTAGCCGCTGCAATAATCATCACTTCAGGTTTTTCTTCATTTACAAGTCTCTCTACTTCTTCCTGTCTGATAAGATTTACTTCCTCAATACTTCGGAGTACCAGATTATCGTATCCCTTAGACTTTAATGCTCTTGTTATAGCCGAACCAACCATACCTCTGTGGCCGGCAACATAAATTTTAGTATTTTTATTCAGAAAACTCAAATAACCTCCATTATTTGGTAATAATCAAACATCACTTCAAACATTAAAACACGCTAACATTTTTCTTTTTATAATAACTTTTTTCGATTAGTTTGTAAAGTTGATGATTTGCACAAAAGTGAAATGCATATAAAATAAGTGGAAATATTTATAAACTTAGAAATTTTTTATAGTACTCCCCAATCCTGATATATGCCTTCTTCAATGTTTCATTATCCGGCAGGAATACAACTCTGAAATGTTGGGTGCCTGGCAACTGCCCAAACCCACTTCCCGGAACAATTACCACACCCGTTTCCTGTATCAAACCTGATACAAAATCCCAATCGGATTTCTGCATATGAAGTCGTGGGAAAGCATAAAACGCTCCTTCTGGCTTGACACAAGTTATCCCGGGAATATTATTTAACATTTCGACGGTTATATCTCTTCGTTGCTGTAATTTTTCCATACCAATCTTTAAGTGAGTCTGGTCCCCTTCTAATGCATCGGGAATTGCATATTGCTCAGGATGATTTGCACTAAGTCGGGAGCGTAAAATTCTGTTAATTGCATCAAGATAATCCTTTAACACTTCACTTCTTCCACTGACAATGCCCCAGCCAATTCTAAACCCCGGAGCAAGATAATTTTTTGAGAGTCCGCCAAATGTAATACATGAAACATCCTTATTTAACGAAGCAATTGAAATATGTTCTTTACCATCAAATAACAATTTGTCATAAATTTCATCGGCAAAGATGACGAGATTATGTTCAAGCGCCAGATCAATTATCTGAAGAAGTACATCCTTTGTATATAGCGAACCTGTTGGATTGTTAGGATTAATTAAAACAATTGCTTTTGTTTTATCATTGATTTTCTTTCTGATATCTTCAATATCCGGTTGCCATCCATTTTCTTCATCAAGGTAATAGGGATTTTCGTATGCGGCAAGTTTACTTTGTATCGCTGTATAGAGAGGATAACCAGGAGTTGGTGTGAGAACATTTTCTCCATCATTCACCAAAGCAGTTAAACAAATATCAATAGCTTCACTTGCTCCATGAGTAATAAATACATCCAGAACATTTTCAATACCTTTTCTTTTTGCTTCCCGACTGATTGCATCCAACGCCTGCGGAATTCCCGATGAGGGAGAATAACCGCAATGATTTTCGAGCATGGCTTTATATGTCTTCTCGATTATATGGGATGGTGTGCGGAAATCGAAAATATTCGGATCCCCAATGTTAAGATACAGCATTTCCTTACCGGACTTTTTTACTTTATCGGCAAGAACCATAATATCGCGAATGGCGTACTTAATATTTTCAGTTCTTTTTGCCGGAATAATTGACTTTGTTTCCATAGTGTTTTCTCAGTTATGTAAAAATTATAGAGACTGTTGTCTTTTAATTTCAAATAATAAAATCCCAGCCGCAACAGATACATTTAAAGATTCCATATCACCATACATTGGAATTGTAACAAGAATATCGCAGTTCTTTGCGACCACAGGTCTTATTCCTTTTTCTTCATTCCCTAATATCAGGGCAATCGGTCTTTTAAAGTCGGTACTTAAATAATTTTCCGAATTATTTAGAGTACTGCCAATAATCCAAAAGCCTCTTTCTTTAAGGTATTTAATTTCATTTACTAAATTATCTGCCTGGGCAATTGGAATCCTTTCTGCAGCACCCGCAGATACCTTAACAACAACAGGTGTTATTGGTGTACTTCCATACTTCGTTACAATTACTCCATGTGCACCGGCAGCTTTGGAGGTTCGTAAAATTGCACCAAGATTATGTGGATCCTGAATTGAATCGAGAAGTATGAGAAATGGATAATGTTCCTTTAGAGCATTCTCTACAAGTTTTCCAGTACTTTCAAAAGTAATCGAGTTTTTTAAGGCAACTATACCCTGAGTATCATGTGATTCAACTAAACTCTCAAGTTTGACTTTAGGTAATTCAACAATAGGAATTTTTTTCCTGCGAGCCAACCCGATAATCTCACCAAGTTTTTCACCCTGAAACCCATACTGAATGTACAGTTTAGCAATGGGCACGCCTGCCTTTACTGCTTCCAGAACCGGTTTTCTTCCGTAAATATACAATTTCTAACCCTTTCCACCCGTTGCGGCTGTATATTCAATATACTTAGGATTTTTATGGTTATAGAATAAACCAAGTGATCCTGAAATAATAAGTATGATTGAAATAACTTGTGCCTGAGTAAGCCCAAACAATATTTCATCATTAAGTCTTAAAAACTCAACTGAGAGTCTGGCAATACCGGAGAGAATAAGATAAATATAAAAAACATTACCTGTAGGGATTCTTTTTTTCCTCAAAGACCACAAAACATAAAATATTATAAGAGCAACTAAAAACTCGTAAATCGGTGTCGGGTGTAGTGGAGTGTTATCGGGAACTACACCTCCGGGGAACGATTTAGCTATTTCACTTCCTCTGAACATGTAACTCGGTGGCACAATTCCATTTTCATAATTTGTTCCCCAAGGTAAAGATGTCGGTATTCCGTAGTCACCATCACCGGCTAAATGACACCCAATCCTTCCGATACCATACGCAATCGCTAATGAGGGCGAAGTCAGATCTGCCGCTAAAAGAAAAGATATATTTTTCTTTTTCAGAAAAATAAATATTGCGAGAGTGGCAAAAATAAAACCACCATAAAATGTTAGTCCTCCGGGAGAAAATGCCTGCCCAACGATATCATGAAGAAATGCGTCCCAATTTTCAAGCAAATGAAATATCTTACTACCTATAATTCCAAAAATGATAGCAAGTAATGTCATTTCAGAAGCTATATTTTCAGGTATTTTTTTTCGTCGGAATTCAGATGTGAGGATATAACCCGCAACAATAAAAGATATTCCAAGCATCAGGCCATAACTGTAAACAGTAAATGGACCGACTTTAAACAATTCTGGATACATACATTAACTTCCGGGAAAAGTATTTAATTTTTCGCCCGACTCATAAATGCAAAAAATTCGGTTATTCTTTTTTCGGGGAACCGAGGAGGAAACAAGCTCGATTTTCTTCTTAAAAACATTAAAATCGAGGACAAAAGTATTTATACTGCCATCTCTCTTCATAACAGATACCTGATGCTCTCCAAATAGATTTTCAAAGTATAGATCGGTAAAAGCCGGTTTAGGTTCCTGTAAGTATGTTTGCCGGGTTGTTAAGCCAAGCAAACTAATTTCTATTTTGTCCCGCTCCTTCATTACATCTGTTGCAATACCATAACTAAGACTACTGAATTCCTTTATTGTTGAAATCCGAATAACATAATATTGTTTTCTTTCAGTTTCATGATAATAAAAGTATGCTGTAAGAACATACTCCGGCTCTGATTTTTTCTTTACAGGCTGATTTACCTTCAGTTTTTCAATTGAAGTTTTACGAGCCTTTGGGACTTTAGGAATCTGCTTCGGTTTCTTAAGGGGCATTTGCTATTGTGAAATTATTGAGAAAACCTCTCACAGGTCAAATAATGAAGATTCTTCAGTTTTGAAAATATTTAGGATTTCTGAAGAGGTCTCAGCATTCATCAGCTTTTCTCTGAAATCATCTTTTGTCATCATCCTTGATATTCTGCTTAGCAATTTAATATGCAGGCTAACAAGGTTATCCTTGCCAACAAGTAAGAATATCAGATGAACCGGCTGATAGTCCAGGGATTGATAGTCTATAGGTTTGGTGGACTTTCCAAATGCGCACACTACATCGGTAATAGCATCTGTTTTTCCGTGTGGGATAGCAAAATTCTTCCCGACACCTGTTGACATTATTTTCTCTCGCTCAAAAACAGCGGTGCGTAATTTTTCAAGATCGATCACTCTTGGATCATCCTTAAAGAGATCAATGAGTTCATTTATTACTTCAGTTTTGCCGGAACTTTTTAGTTCCGCAATAATAACTTTCTCGGTTAAGTAATCAGTGAGTTTCATTCAAGAATCAAAATATTTTAGAAATTTAAATTTAAGAAAGAAAGCCGGTTAAACCAATAAATTATAAATCTGACTCACAGATTTACAAATAAATTAATCAAGCCTGTTCACTAAATTTTTAAGAAAATTCTTAAAGATTTCCATTAAAAAATTTATTCCTTTTTATTCATAGAGAGGATCTATTATTCTGGATTATCACAATTGAAAGTCTCACAATAACGAAAGAATTTGAACTGCAGTAAACTTATTAAATTAAAATGAATGGCTTTTACTCCGGAGTGTTTACTCATTGACTAAAACCCTTCAATTACAATTTATGAATGAAAAAAATTTATATAATCTCCGAACCATTTATATAAGCGTGTGTGTATTTCAAACAGGACACTGTTTTGAATTTTTTACCTAAGCCGGGAAAAAATCAAAATTTATGAAATTGCACCTTACATAAATAGCTTAGCATAAAATACTTTTATTTATCAGTATGCTTGTGAATTTATATAATTTTGAGTAGGATGTGTAAACTTAATTACTACAGAAATACAATTAATCATTTTTTATCACCTTCAAAGCAATAAATATCTTTTTACCACCTCTGAAGTAATAGCAAGAAATAAAAAAGCCCGCATAAAGCGGGCTTAAAATAAATCCTGGCAACTACCTACTCTCCCACACACCTGCGCATGCAGTACCATCGGCGTTTAGGAGCTTAACTTCTCTGTTCGGAATGGGAAGAGGTGTATCCTCCTAGCTATAGTCACCAGAAAATTCTTTAAAAAATAAAGGACAGGTTGAAGGGGAGCCAGAAATTTGTAGAAAAAAATACTTAGTAAAGACACACGACCTATTAGTATCGCTCGGCTGAAACCCTTACGGGCCTTACACCTGCGACCTATTACCTCGTCATCTCCGAGGAGTCTTTAGTTCCTTACGGAAGGGATACCTCATCTTGAAGCGTGCTTCGCGCTTAGATGCTTTCAGCGCTTATCACAACCGCACATAGCTACCCAACTATGCCGCTGGCGCGACAATTGGTGCACTAGAGGTGCGTTCGCTTCGGTCCTCTCGTACTAAAAGCGACCCTTCTCAAGTATCCTGCGCCCGCATAGGATAGGGACCGAACTGTCTCACGACGTTCTGAACCCAGCTCACGTACCGCTTTAATTGGCGAACAGCCAAACCCTTTGGACCTTCTCCAGCCCCAGGATGCGATGAGCCGACATCGAGGTGCCAAACCTTACCGTCGATATGAACTCTTGGGTAAGATCAGCCTGTTATCCCCGGCGTACCTTTTATCCTTTGAGCGACGGCACTTCCACTCGC